>NZ_JBHTWX010000046.1:0-61518 GCF_042792155.1 Kitasatospora sp. NPDC056651
GGCCCCCCGCGGGGGTGTGGCGGGCGGGGCCCACGGCGGGTTCGTCAGGAGCGGCGCGTCACATGTTGATCATGTGACCGGCGAGGCCGTGGATGGCCTCCTTGACCGCCTCGCCGAGGGTCGGGTGGGCGTGCACGTTGCGGGCGACCTCGTGGACCGTCAGGTCCCACTGCTGGGCCAGCGTCAGCTCCGGCAGCAGCTCGGTGACCTCCGGGCCGATCAGGTGGGCGCCGAGCAGCTCGCCGTGCGCGTTGTCGCTGATGACCTTGACGAAACCGATCGGGTGGCCGAGGCCGTGTGCCTTGCCGTTCGCGGTGAACGGGAACTTGGCGACCTTGACGTCGTACCCCAGCTCGCGGGCCTGCGCCTCGGTGTAGCCGAAGGACGCGACCTGCGGCTGACAGTAGGTGGCGCGCGGGATCATGACGAAGTCGACCTCCATCGTCTCCGCCCCGCCGATGGTCTCGGCGGCGATCACGGCCATCGTCTCGGCGGCGTGCGCGAGCATCAGCTTGGCCGTCACGTCGCCGATCGCGAAGATGTGCTCGACGCTGGTGCGGCCGCGGCCGTCCACCGCGATGGCGTTGCGGTCGGTGAGCTTGACCCCGGTGTTCTCCAGGCCGTAGCCGTTGACGCGCGGCGCGAAGCCGATCGCCTGGAGCACCTTGTCGGCCTCCAGCACCTGCTGCTGCCCGTCCTTGGTGACGGTGACCCGGACCTTGGCGTTCGGGTCGCTGTCGTCGATCGACTCGACCCGGGTGGAGGTCAGCACCTCGATGCCCAGCTTGCGGTACTGCTTGGCCAGTTCGGTGGAGACCTCGACGTCCTCCAGCGGCACCACGCGGTCCAGGAACTCGACGATGGTGACCTTCACGCCGTAGTTGTGCAGCACGTACGCGAACTCGACGCCGATCGCGCCGGCGCCCGCGATGACGATGCTCTCCGGCAGCTGCTCGGTGAGGATCTGCTCCTCGTAGGTGACCACGCGCTCGCTCAGGCTGGTGCCGGGCAGCAGGCGGGTGGTGGCACCGGCGGCGATGACGCAGTGGTCGAAGGTCACGACGTCGAAGCCGCCGCCGCTGAGCGCGACCTGGAGGGTGTGGTCGTCGACGAAGGTGCCCCAGCCGTCGTACTCGGTGATGCCGTTCTTCTTCATCAGGTAGTGGACGCCCTTGACCCGGCCGTCGGCCACCGTGCGGCTGCGCCGGAACGCCTCGCCGAAGTCGAAGGTCACCTGGCCGTCGACCTTGATGCCGAAGGTCTTGGCCTCCTTGGTGAAGATGTGGGCGAGCTCGGCGTTGCGCAGCAGGGCCTTGGAGGGGATGCAGCCGACGTTGAGGCAGACGCCGCCCCAGTACTTGGCCTCGATGACCGCGACCTTCAGGCCCAGCTGTGCCGAGCGGACGGCGGCGGTGTAGCCGCCGGGGCCCGCGCCGAGGACGACGACGTCGTAGTGCGTGCTCATGTTGCTGACTCCTCCGAGGGTGTCACGGTGTCGTGATCTCGGTCCCATGGTGTCAGGACCGGGCTCGGCGCACCCGCCGGGTCTCGGCGGACGCGCTCGCGGCACCGTACCGGCCCCCGGGCCGGATTGTCAGTCCCCTCCGCTACGTTGGCGGCCACCCGCACCCACCAGGGGCGATGACGGAGGGAGGTCCCGGATGGAGGCTTCGCGTACGGCGGTCGGGTGGGCCCGCAACCCGGGAGCGGCGGGCCCACCCCGGTCTCAGGCCGCCACCCCGTGGGAGGGGCTGCCGTTGATACCCGCCGCGGCGCCGGTGGCCGCCTTCGCGGCCGGGCGCTGCGCGGGGACGGGCTTGTGCAGCGAGGAGAGGTCCCAGGCGTAGGTGCCGACGGCGTTCGCGATCACGTCGATGTTGACGTCGAAGGCGCGCATGTCGATGTTGCCCAGGTCGTCGCAGGCCTTGTGGTAGCAGGCGTCGTAGGCGGCGCCCGCCTTGCCGCCGTAACGGGCCGCCTGCTCCGGGGACTTGAACTTCTCGGCGCCGGTGTCGGTACCGCCGGCCGGGATGCCCGCGTCGATGAACGGACCGTAGTCGGAGCGGCCGTCGAAGGCGGTCGGGTCGTGCGGCAGGCGGCGGCCGTCCAGGTAGCCGTTGAGGTCCCGCTCGATCTGCGCCGAGCCCTCGGGGCCCGCGTCGCCGCCGGCGCTGCCCGAGCCGTTGTAGACGAACTGCGCGTAGTTGGGGGATGCGATCATGTCGAAGTTGAGGTACAGGCCGATCTTCTTCCGATCCGCCTCGGAGAGGGAGTTCACGTACGCCTCGGCGCCCTTGAGGCCGAACTCCTCGGCGGACCACCAGGCGAACCTGACCTTGTTCTTCACCGGGTGCACGCCGAGGTTCTTCGCGACCTCCAGGATGCCGGCCGAGCCGGAGCCGTTGTCGTTGATGCCCGGCCCCTCGGGGACGGAGTCCAGGTGCGCGCCGACCATCACGGTGTTCCTCGGGTCGCCGCCGCGGGTCTCGGCGATGACGTTCCAGGTCTTGCGCGGCTCCATGTAGGTGCGGATGTCCAGCGTCACCCGGACGGGACCGGCGGCGGCCTCGGCGGCCAGGGCCTCACCGGCCGCCTTGGTGATCCCGCCGGTCGGGATCCTCCCGGCCGTCGGGTCGGTGAGCGTCCCGTTGAGGCTGCCCTCGATGTTGTTGTAGACGATCGCCCCGGCCGCCCCCGCGGCCGCCGCGGCGGCCTGCTTCTCCGCGAACGGGCAGCCGCCGCGGCGGATCAGCGCGATCTTTCCGGTGAACGCGCCGGCCGGGTAGTCGGCGGGCGCGCAGCCGGTGGCGGCGCTGACCGGAACGACGGCCAGGTCCGCGGTCAGGCCCTCCGCCGGGCCGCTCACCGAGTACGTCATGGCGATCACCGGCACCGACTCGGCCTTCGGGGACACCACGTCGAGGTGCTCCGAGCGGGCCTCGAAGAAGGTGTACGTGAACTCCTGCCTGGACACCTGGAGTCCGGCCCGCCGCGCCTGCTCGTAGACGTACCGGGCGGACTGGTCGTGCCCCTTCGAGCCGGCCACCCGGGTGCCGCCGTTGCGGTCCGCGATCTTCTGGAGCGCGGCCAGGGTGGCCCGGGCGTCCCGGGCGTCGCTGGCCTCGACCAGCCGGGCGGCGAGCTTGGCACCCTTGCGCGCCGGGTCCGGGTCCGCCGAGGCGCTGCCCGCGCCGGCCAGCAGCAGCGGGGCGACCAGGGCGGCGACGGTCAGCGCGGCGCCCGCGCCGCGCCGGGCGAGGGCGGGTCGCGGGCGTCCCGGGGAGACGACGGGGTCGTACGGGGTGGAACGGTCGAGCGGGGAGGTGGAGCGACGGGTGCGCAGCATCAGGGCAACTCCTTCCGACGGGCCGTGAGGACATGATTTGACCTGACCGGAATCCCGTTGCCAAGCCTTTACGCACACCTTGCGAGATGCGGTCCGCGACGCACGCGGTGATATTGGAGGGGTGGGGGCGTCTCATCCGGGAGTGTGACCAGATGTCCGTGTTGGATAAGCTCAAGAGCCTGCTGAAGGGCCACGAGGACCAGGCCGAGAAGGCCGTCGACAAGGCCGGCGACACGTTCGACCAGCGCACTCAGGGCAAGTACAGCAGCCAGACCGACGTCGCCCAGGAGAAGCTGAAGGAACAGTTCCGCGACCAGCCCCCGCAGTAGCGGACCGCACGGGACTCCATCGGGGCTCCGGGCCGGCGTCGTCCGGTCGGCTCACCAGCCCCGGCCCGGCCGGACGGCCGGACCGGGGCTCAGTCCTGGTCCGCCGCCTCGGGCGGCCCGCCCCCGGGCTCGCCCTCGCCGACCGCGCCGCAGTTCTCGCAGGGCCCCGGTCCGGGTCGCTCGCGCAGCCTTCCGCACTCCGGGCACACCCGGTCCAGCCAGCAGGCCGGCTCGCCGCCTTCGTCCATTCCGTCGATTCTGCCCGCCGTGCCCTCGCGGGCGCGATTAGACACTGTCTACGACTCCCTGGTAGACAGTGTCTTCATGACCGAACAGGAACGGGACCTCCGGGCCCGACTGGTGACCGCGGGCGTCGAGTTGGTGGCCGAGGGCGGTGTCCAGGCGCTCGGCCTGCGCGAGATCGCCCGCCGCGCCGGGGTCTCGCACGGCGCGCCCCGCCGCTACTTCCCCACCCACCGCGAGCTGCTCGCCGCCATCGCCCAGCAGGGCTTCGGCCGGCTCACCGACACCCTCGCGGGCGCCGACGCCGTCGCCGCCACCACCGGCGCCGACGCGCGCATCCGCCTCGACGCCCTCGCCCGTGCCTACCTCGGCTTCGCGGTCGCCAACCCCGGCATGTTCGAGCTGATGTTCCGCCACGACCTGCTGGAAGACAGCGGTGTCGAACTGCGCCACACCACCCTGCCGTTGTTCCGGACCTTCGTCGGGCTGGTCTCCGAGGTGCACCCGGGCTCCGACGACCCGGCCGCCGTCACCGCCGCCCTCTGGTCCAACCTGCACGGTCTCGCCCAGCTGCGCACCTGGGGCAGCCTGCGGCTGATCACCGGCAGCGACTCCGTCGAGCCGCTGCTGCGCACCGTGCTGGACGCCCACCTCGGCCCGGCCCCCCGGTGACGCCGACGCACCGCCGGGGGCTCGGCGCTCTCTTCCGGATCCTGCCCGGCGTCGCGCGCCCGGCAGGATCCGGAGGAGGGGGCGCAGTCCTCGCCGCGAGCATCACCGGCGCCGTCCTGGTCGCCGTCGACGGCACCGCGCTGGCCGTCGCCCGTCCCGTCCTCCAGCACGACCTGCACGCCTCCGTCGCCGCCGTCCAGTGGGCCGGAACCGGCTACCTCGTCGCCGTCGCCTCCCTGCTGGTCTTCGCGGGCCGGCTGGGCGACCGGTACGGGCACCGGCGGCTCTTCGCGCTCGGTGTGGCGGGCTTCGGCGCCGCCTCGCTCGGGATCGCGCTCGCCCCCGGCATCGGCTGGGTCATCGCGCTGCGAGTGGTCCAGGGCGTGGCGGGCGCCCTACTGCAACCGGCCACCCTGGGCATGCTGCGGGCCGCCTTGCCCACCGACCGGCTGGCCGCCCCGATCGCGATCCGCACCGCCGCCATCGGACTCGCCGCGGCGGCCGGGCCGCTGGTCGGCGGGGCGCTGACCGCGCACTTCGGCTGGCGGTCGATCTTCCTGCTGGGATTGTTGCCCGCCGCGGCCGCCCTGCTGTCGGTGCGCGCGGTGCCCGCCGCCGCGGCCCCGGCCGGGAGCGGCGCGAGCGGCTCCCGCCCTTCGGGCGCCGGGCGCGGCGCCGGGCTCGACCTGCCCGGCGCGGCCCTGCTCGCACTCGCGCTGGCCTGCCTGGTGCAGGCCCTGGTCGCGCTGCCGGAGGCCGGCTGGTCCGTCGGCCCGGTGCTCGGACTCGCCGCGGCCGCGGTCCTCGCGCTGCTGCTGGTCCGGCACGAACGCCGCGCCGCCCACCCCCTGCTGCCGCCCGCGCTGCTCGGCTCGGCGCTGGTCGCCCCGCCGCTCGGCGTCCTGCTCGCGGCCTCGGCGGCGCTCCAGGGCGCGCTCTTCCCGGCCACCTACTTCCTCCAGGACGTGCTCGGGCTCGACCCCCTGCAGAGCGCCCTGCGGGCGGCGCCGCTCGCCGTGGCGATGATCCTCGCGGCGCCCGGTTCCGCCCGGTTGACGAAGCGCCACGGCGAACGGGCGGTGGTCCTCACCGGGATGGCGATGATCACCGCGGGGGCGTTGCTGACCGCGCGGCTCGGACCGGGCTCCGGGACGGTCGCGATCGGCGGCTGCTTCGCCCTGCTCGGCGCCGGCTTCGGCGCGGTGATGGCCACCGCCACCGTGCTGCTGGTCCGGGGCGCTTCCACCACCCGGGCCGGTGTCGCGGGCGGCCTGCAGCAGACCGTGCTGAACATCGGCCCGGCACTGGGCATCGCCCTCGCCGCCACCGCCTCCGGCCGCACCGACCCCGGCGCGGCGCTCACACCCGCCGCGCTGACCATGGCGGCGGTGGCCGGTGCGGGGACACCGCTCGCCGTGCGGCTGCCCGGCCGGGCGGCGGGACCGGAGTCCGGCCGGCTGCCCGGTCGGGCCGCACCCGGTCGGACCGCGCCCGCGCCACCCGGGTCGGCAGCGGAGTCGGATCCGGTCACCGGCCGCTGACCGCCTCCCGCGCCGTCACACGCCGTCACACGCCGGTGACGCCGTCGACGCACTCCCGGATCAGGTCGGCGTGGCCGTTGTGGCGGGCGTACTCCTCGATCAGGTGCACCAGGATCCAGCGCAGCGAGACGCTGTCCGCGCCGATCACGGCCGCGTGCCGCGGGTCGAGCGGGCCGGCCGCGTCGAGCGGCTTGTCCGCGGTCAGGACCCGGCCGAGTTCGACCTCCGCCGTCCAGTCCGCCAGTGCCTCGGGCATCCCTCGCGCCGGGTCCAGTCCGTAGCCGTCGGCGTTGTCCGCGCCGTACACCGGCGGAACATCCCGGCCGGCGAACACCCGCTGGTACCAGTTGCGTTCGACCTCGGCCAGGTGCTGGACCAGGCCGAGCAGGGTCATCGGGGACGGCGGGACGGACGCCAGCCGTACCTGCCGGTCGTCGAGCCCGTCGGCCTTCCGCGCGAGCGTGGCCCGCTGGAAGTCCAACCAGCTCTCCAGCATGAGGCGCTCATCGGCGCGCGGGGGCGGGATCGGCCGCCCGTCCGGTGTGGTTGCCATGGTCCCCACCCTGGCACACGCCCCCGCTCGGGCCGGCGGAACGCCGACGCCCGCAGGAAGCCGACGGATTGGGCGGCCACCGCCCGGTCCTCGGTGGAGAGCGCGGTCAGCGGGCCGGCCGGCGCCGCGGAGGGCGCCGCCGCCATGCCGCGGCAGACCCTGGAGCCGACGCTGGTCCGAACGCTAGGCCGAACAGGCGAATCGAGAGTGGAAACGAAGGCGCACGCCCCTGCCGAACGACAGAGCGAAGACTCGGAATTGGGTCCTTCCGCATCTGGTTCCACCCGGCCCCGGCGTCGCTATGATGATCCGCCTCACGTCCTCGACGTCCCCTCCAGGGCGTGATCCGCCACCGCGCCCCGCCGTCCCCCTGGAGGCCGCCGTGCCCACTTCCGAGACCGCGGTCGAGGCCGCCGTCCACTCCACTCCGCTGCGGCGGGACGACATCCCCGGCTGGTTCTTCAGCCTCGACCGGGCGGCCTTCAGTCACCTGCTGTCCGCCCAGACCACGGCCGGCGTCACCGGCGACATCCTGGAGCTCGGCAGCTACCTCGGCCGCAGCGCCGTCCTGCTCGGTGACCACCTCCAACCGGGCGAGCGGCTGACGGTCTGCGACCTGTTCGACTCCGAGGCCGGCGACGCCGAGAACGCCGCCGAGATGGACATGTCCTACCGCAAGACCCTCACCCGAAGCGCCTTCGAGGCCAACTACCTCGCCTTCCACGGCGAGCTGCCCGAGATAGTGCAGGCCCCCACCTCGGTGCTGGCCGACGGCCGCGTCCGGGCCGACAGCTGCCGCTTCGTCCACATCGACGCCTCCCACCTCTACGAACACGTCGCCGGGGACATCACCGTGGCCCGCGCCGCGCTCGCCGAGAACGGCCTGGTCGCCCTGGACGACTACCGCTCCGAGCACACTCCGGGCGTCTCCGCCGCGGTCTGGGAGGCGGTGTTCACGCGAGGGCTGCGACCGGTGCTGCTCACCCCGATGAAGTTCTACGGCACCTGGGGCGACGCCGCGGCCGCCCGGGCGGTGCTGCGGGAGCGCGACTGGCAGGCCGAGGGGTACACCGCCGACGAGGACACCATCGCCGGTGCCCGGGTGCTGCGCCTCAACTACCGGGTGAAGGCCCCGGCCCACCGCTCCACCCCGCGCCGGCTCGCGCTGGAGCTGCTGCCCCCGGTCGCCACCAAGGCCACCCGCCGGATGCTCCGGACCCTGCGCGAGCGCCGCGCCGTCCCCCCGGTGCCGAGCAGCTGACCCCCCGGAAGGGGCCCGCCCCGCCCCCTCACCGGGCAGGGCGGGCCCCTTCGCCGTTCCACGTGAGCGCGGATTCAATCCAGCATATGAACGCGTTTTTGGTATTTCATATTTTCGACAATTCCTCACTCTCGCGAGTGAATCTCACTTAAAGATTTGCCCACGGAACGTTAAAGGCCGCATAGTGATGACACCTCAGTTCGGTCTAGTGAGGACCAAGTCCAGGCAAAGTCATCCCCAGCGAGGAGAAGGCCTTGTTCCACGGAAACACGGCATCGGACAACCCCGGGCGGCGCCTGCGCGCGCAGATCGCGAGCCAGGGGACGACGCCGCTGATCGGCGTCCACGACATGTACTCGGCCTCCATCGCGGCCGAGCACTACGACGGCATGTTCGTCTCCGGCTTCGGCTTCGCGGCCTCGTACTACGGGCTGCCCGACATCGGCTTCATCGCCTGGCCCGACATGGTGGGCTTCGTCGAGCGGCTGCGCGGGGCGTTCCCCCGGCACCATCTGCTGGTCGACATCGACGACGGCTACGTCGATCCGGAGGTGGCCTGCCACGTCGTGCGCAGGCTCGAACGGATCGGAGCGTCGGGCGTGATCCTGGAGGACCAGAAGCGGCCGCGCCGCTGCGGGCACGCGGACGGCAAGCTGGTGCTGCCGCTGGCGGAGTACCTGGAGAAGCTGGAGCTCGTCCTCGCCAACCGGACGGACTTGGTGGTGGTCGCGCGCACCGACGCCACCGAGGAGGAGGAGATCCTGCGCCGGGCCCGGGCGCTCGCCGCCACGGACGCCGACGTGGTGCTGGTGGACGGCGTGCGCGACGAGGAGTGGATCCGCCGGATCCGCCGGGCGGTCGGCGACAAGCCGCTGCTGTTCAACCAGATCGCGGGCGGCAAGTCGCCCCGGTTGTCCCTCTCCGAGCTGTCCGCGCTGGGGGTCGACGTGGCCATCTACAGCACGCCGTGCCTGTTCGCGGCGCACCGGGCGATGGACGAGGCGATGACGGAGCTGAAGAGCTCCGACGGGCGATTGCCCGCCCCGGCCGCGGGTCGGGAGCAGGTCGGCGTGCGGGAGTCCACCGAGCTGCTGGAGCGGAACATCTCGCGCTCCCGTGGGTTGATGGCGGTGTCGGCGTGAGCGCCGGGCTGCGCGGGCCCGCCCCGCCCTCGCCGGCCGCCGGGCTGCGGGCCACCGTGCTCGGGCTGGCCGGCGCCTGCGCCCTGCTCGCGGGCGCCGCGGCGCCCGCGGCGGCCGGTGGCTCTCTGGTCACCGTCGTGGACAACTCGAACGCCGACTCCTGGCTGGAGATCGACCGGACGGCCAACCTCCAGAACGGCAGCGGCTCCGCGGGCAGTGACCATGACGGCTCCGGCTCGCTGGTGGGCGGTCTGCTGGGGCCTGATTCCTCGTCCGGGCCCTCGCTCCGCCCGGCATCGGGAGGCGGCCCGTGACCGATCGCCTGGCGCGCCCGGAGTCCCCGTCCGGGCTCCGGGCGCGTGGGAGCCTGGAACGCAAACGGCGGGCACACCGGGACCAAGCGGCGACGGGGCGCCATCTCGGGCCCCGCTGCCGCGGGCTGCTGCGCCGCCGACCGGACTGGTACCTGGTGGCGCTGGCCGGGACGGTCGGGCTGGCGGCACTCCTCCCGGCCTCGGGCCCCTCCGCGCGGATCGCCGAGGTCGCCTGCGACCTCGCGGTGGCACTGCTGTTCTTCCTGTACGGCGCCCGGCTCTCCACCCGCGAGACGCTGGCCGGGCTGCGCCACCTGCGGTTGCACGCGCTGGTGTCGGCCGCCACCTTCGTCCTCTTCCCACTGCTCGGGCTGGCCACCGCGCTGCTCACACCCGTCCCGCTGACCGGGCAGCTGCAGACCGGAGTGCTGTTCCTCTGCCTGGTGCCCTCGACCGTGCAGTCCTCGGTGGCACTCACCGGCGTCGCCGGGGGCGACGTCCCGGCGGCGATCTGCGCGGGCACCTACTCCAGCCTGGCGGGGCTGGTGCTGACCCCGCTGTTGTCCGCCTGGCTGCTGGGTTCGCACACCCGGCTGTCCGCCGACGGACTGGTGCGGATCGGGCTCCAGTTGCTCGCGCCCTTCCTGCTGGGGCAGTTGCTGCGGCCCTGGCTCGGCGGCCTGCTGTCCCGGCACAGACGGGTGCTGACCCCGGTGGATCGCGGGTCGATCCTGCTGGTCGTCTACACGGCGTTCAGCGCGGCGGTGTCCCAGGGCATCTGGCACCTGGTCACACCACCGGCGCTGCTCGGGCTGCTCGCGGTGCTGCTGGCCCTGCTCGCCGCCGCCCTGGCGGTGACCGGGCTCTGCGCACGGCTGCTGGGGCTCGACCGGCCGGCCACCATCGCGGCGGTGCTGTGCGGTTCGCAGAAGAGCCTGGCCAACGGCCTGCCGATGGCCACCGTCCTGTTCGGCCCGGCAGCGGGGCTGATGGTGCTTCCGCTGATGCTCTACCACCAGCTCCAGTTGGTGGTCGGCTCGCTGCTCGCCGGCCGCTGGTCGCGGGCACCGGCCGCGATCACCGGCCCGGACGCTCCGCCGGCGCCCGGGTGACCTTCAACGTGACCCGGGCGGGCACCTGGCACCTGGCACCTGGGCGTGAACGCCGCGCCAGCACGGATCGGCGTTCACGCCCGGCCTGGCCGTAACCCGGGTGCGCCGGTGCACCACGCTTCGACAGGATGTGCCGGGTCAACGACCCGAAGGGGAGAGTCCGATGTCGACGTACGACGTGCTCGTCGTGCTGCCGCCGATGCCACCCGAGCAGTACCGCGAGGCCTTGGTCGCCGCCCTCATGCCGTACCACAGCGAACTCGAAGTGGCCCCCTACCGGGAGTACGAACCGGCGGACCCGAACAGCGTGTACTGGGTGCGGATGAACAGGGAGAGCGGTCTCCTCCCGAACCGGGAGGGCATGGGCTGGGCCGAGATCGCCGACCTGAAGAACTCCGCGGCCGGGAGAGCCCCCGGTGACCCCGGCCACCTCTACGTCGACGAGGCCGGACGTTGGAGCGACCTGCGCGACGACGGCTGTCTGCGGGACGCCAACGCCTACGTGGACACCCTGGATCCGGAGGCCGTGGTCCTGGACGTGTGCTGCCACTGCTGACGGAACGACGGACCGACGGATCCGGCCAGGGACCGCGGGGAAGGCGACGGTGACGAGGAACGAACCGGGGGCGCGGCCCGGCCCTCATCCCCCTTCGGCGGGCGTGCTGAGGGCAGTGGCCGGAAGGACGGGCAGCGGTCCCTCGGGCGGCAGCCTCCAGGCGTCCGGCTCGGGGGCGAACGGACCGCTGCGGTCCCGGAGCTGGGCGAGGGCGAGGTCGCGGGCCCGGTCCACCTGCCGGTGGGTGGCCTCGTCGACGACACCGAGGCGCCGGGCCTGGGCGTACTCGTCCTCGTCCTTCCAGCTGTACGTCGACAGGTCGGGGTCGATCACCAGGTCCAGGAAGAGGTCGAAGGTGTCGACGCCGATGGCCGTCCGCCGGTACGGGCGCTCGAAGTTGACGTACCAGCGCAGTGGCCGCCCCTCCGGCGTCAGGAAGCGGTGCACGCTGAACGGCGCTCCGGCGGTGAACCGGCCGACCACGACGGTGTCTCGCCAGGTCCAGTGGTCGAGCTCCCACTGGCCGGCGGCGAGGTCGTCGATGCAGCCCGATCGGGTGCCCCCGGCCCGGGCGGCGGCGGCCCAACGGGCCGGAACCAGGCTGTCGGTCCCCGGGCGGGCGGCGATGGTCAGGGTGGCGCCGTCATCGGCGAGCACCGTGTAGGGCATGGCCGACCAGACCCGGCCGTGCACGACGTCCCGTCGGACGGCGGTAGCGCCCGGGGCGAACACCGGGGCCGTCACCGGACGTAGTAGGCGCGGTTGTGGGCGGCGACCGGCGGGGACTGGTAGGTCCAGACCCCGGCCGCCGGGGCGTCGGCGATGAGGTGGGCGAGGTCGCGGGCCGACTCCTCGGCGGGGTTTCCGAGGTCGAGCCGGACGCGCTCGGCGCTCCGGTCGTCCAGGGTGTAGTAGCGATAGGGCTGGTACACGCCGAGTGGTCCGGCCAGCAGCTTGCCCTCGTCGTCGGTGCCGTAGCCGGTGATCGGGGTGTTGTTGACGGACTCGGGGGTGAGGCCGATCAGGTTCACGTCCAGGGCGAGGAGTTCCTCGTCGTGGCGGCGCAGCCCGTCGGACCCGAGGGTGGCCCGGCGGCAGGACACGGACCAGCGTTCGCGCACGGCGGCCGCGTTGAGGGAGGGCAGGGTGGTGTCGAACCAGCCCGGGTGCTTGGGCTCGGCGTAGAGCCGGCGCCCGGCGTCGATGGCGAGCGGGTTGTCGCAGAGCACGTGCAACCGGGCGATGCCGAGCAGCTTGGTCTGGTCGTAACCCCGGGCGTACTGACCGTAGTTGACCACCGGGATCCGCTCCTCGGCGAAGAGCGGATGGGCGACCAGGTTGATCTCCAGCTCCTGGGTGATGCCGCCGCCGTTCGGATACTGGGCGAAGTAGAGCTGGTAGTTGAGCGAGACGCAGGCTCCGCCGTCGAACCTGGCGGCGTTCAGCCCCGGGTGGCGCTTGGCGAGCAGCTCCCGGGCCCGCCCAAGGTCGACCAGGTAGTCGACGCCGATGTTGTGCAGCGCGCCGTAGTGGAAGGGCAGGTGGTACGGCTCCGGTACGGGCGGCAGCGGCAAGCCGGTCATGAGGGCTCCGGGGGCGTGGGAGAGGGCGAGGAGGACGGAAGCGCGGGGGAAGCGGCCGGTGGCAGCACGGCCGCCGGGCGGTGCAGCTCCAGCAGGTCGCGGTGCATCCGTTCGACGCTGCGCAGGGCGAGGGCGGCCATGGTGAGCGACGGGTTGGAGGTGCCCAGGGACGGCATCGAGCCGCAGCCGACGGCGTACAGGTTGGGGTGGTCCCAGCAGCGCTGCCACTGGTCCACCACCGAGGTCGCGGGCGAGTCGCCCATGATGTGGGTCCCTCCGGCGTGGCCGGCGCCCCGGTAGCCGTGGACGGCCCCCCGGTGTTCGAGCCGCCCCGGCCACCCGGCCGCCGGGTAGGCGGTGTGGTCCTCGGCGCCGAGCAGCGCGAACAGCTGGTCGGAGACGGCCCGGGCCGAGGCCATGCCCTCGCGGACGTACTCCGAGAGGTCGTAGTGGAGGGCCGGGCTCGGCAGTCCGAGCGGGTCGCGCCGGTCCGGGTCCAGGGTGACCCGGTTGGCCGGGTCGGCCGGCTGCTCCAGCTCGAACTGGAGGGAGAACTGACGGCCCAGCCGGTCGCCGAGCCGCTCGCGCAGTTCCTTGCCGCGCAGGCCCGCCGCGGCCATCGCCGCCGCCTCGGTCTCCGGCGCGCCGCCCGCCCAGGACCAGCCCCAGTTGCCGATCTCGATCCGGAACGGCGCCCGGCGGCGGCGGCCCACGCCGAAGCGGAACGACTCCAGGCCACTGGTGGAACCGGGCCCGCGATGGGGACCGACGGGTCTGGGCATCAGCCCCCAGGTGAGCAGGGCCGGGTGGTCCATCAGGTTCCGGCCGACCTGGTCGCTGCGGTTGGCCAGGCCGGAGAGGAGCAGCAGCCGGGCGTTCTCGATCGCGTGCGCGGCGAGGACCACCAGGTCTGCGGGCACCCGGTGGACCCTGCCGCCCGCGAGGTACTCGACTCCGTCGGCCCGCCCGGTCTCCGGGTCGGCCAGCACCCGGCTGACGACGGCCTCCGTGCGCAGTTCGACGCCGGCCGCCCAGCGTGCCTGGGTGCGCAGCGGGGTGTACTTGGCTCCGCTCGGGCAGGCCGGGACGCAACTGGCACTGCCCGCGCAGAGCGGCCCGTCGGCGGAGCCGGGCCGGGTCGGCACGCCGTTGCGGGCGTGCGGGGTGGCGGTGACGGCGAGCCGGGCCGGGCCCGGCTCGGCGGGGTCGCGGACGGTCCGGCCGTCGAGGACACGGGCCAGCTGCCGGTCGAGGTAACTGGCCGGGATGGCGCGCATCGGGAAGTCGTAGCCGTCCGGGATGGGCAGTCCGACGGCGCGGCGCTGCTCCTCGGCGTCGGCGGCGACGCCGAGTTCCCGCTCGGCCTCGCGGTAGTGGGGCTCCAGGTCGTGGTAGCCGATCGGCCAGCTGCGGCCGTGGCCGAGGTCGCCGGTGTGGAAGTCCTCGGGGTGCATGCGCGGGGTGAGGCCGGTCCAGAGCAGACCGGTGCCGCCGTTGGCGCGCAGGTAGCCGCTGGCGTAGGGCAGCGGCCCGTACTGGCGGAGGTGGCCGGTGGCGGTGAAGCCCCCGTCCGGGCGGCCGGTGAGGTCACCGACGTCCGGTGACGGGGCGTCGGGGTTGTGCGGGTAGGGCGAGGTGGGCGGTCCGCCACCGGCCGCCCGGTGGGCGGTGGAGACCTCGGCTCCGGTGGGCGCGGCCGGCCCGGCCTCCAGCACGAGGACCCGCCAGCCCTGCGCCCCGAGCCGGTGGGCGACCAGCGTCCCGGCGAAGCCCGCGCCGACCACGACGGCGTCCCAGCGCGCGCTCATCGGCCCTCACCCCGGGGTGTCGCACTCCCCGGCGCCGGCTCGGCTCCGCTCGGAGGATCGGCCGCCGCCGAAGCCCCGTGCGGAGCCGCTGCCGACGCGCTCTCCGAAGCCCCTGCCGAGACCGCTGCCGACGTGCCCGCCGGGGCTCCTGTGGTGGGTCCTCCCGGCACCTCCGCTCCGCGCGGCGCCTCGGCCCAGCTGCCGTGGCCGGGGGCGGCGGCACCGGGCGGGCCGGCGTGGAAGGTCCGCCAGACCAGCCCCTGGTCGCGGGCGCGGGCGGAGGAGGGCGCCTCTCCGGGCCAGGTGCCGACGTACCAGAGGTGGACCAGGGCGTGCTCGTCGCGGACCCGGTGGGCCAGCGTGGTGCGGTGGTGCTCGTCCGCCATGCCGGTGGCGCGCAGCTCGGGGACGTCGAAGCCGGTCAGCTCGGCGCAGACGCGCAGGAACTCGTCGAGGTCGGCCAGGGCGTCGACGTACTGGTTCGCGACGGGGTCCCAGCACTCCACCAGGTCGTAGTCGGCCGGGCGGTCGTCGGACACGGACACGCGGGCACCCCCAGGATCGGCAACGGGTGGCCGAGGCATGACACGCCGTACGGCACGACCGTTCGGCGTGACAGGCCCCACAACACGGCAGGTCCGGAGCGCCGGGCCTCACCGCACGGCCGGGCCTGCCACCGCGATCCTGCCGCCCGTCCTCGCCGCCGGAAACGCGTTGCACGAATCTGCCCGGACTTCGTCGCCCCTTGCCCGATCAGCCGCCCCTCACGGCCGCTCGGTGCCCGCTTCCGGTCGGTCCGGCGAGCGCACCGCCGCCAGGACGTCGAGACCCAGCCCCGGGTCGGCGTCCTCGGGCAGGCTGACGGACAGCCGGGTGACCAGACCCGTGTACCGGCGCCGGATCTCCCGGGCGACCTCCTCGACCGGGCCGCAGACCGCGAAGGTGTCGAACACCTCGTCGTCGATCAGTGCGGCCATCTCCGCCCAGCGCCCGCGCACCGAGTGGATGTGCAACTCCTCCTGGAGGCCCTCCCAGCCGTGCTGTGCCAGGACCGGACGGTAGGCCGGCGTGGAGGCGTAGAAGGCGAGCCGCTCGCGGGTGGCCGCCCGGTTGGCCGCCAGTTCCTCCTCGGTGCGGCCGGTGGCGGTGAGCACGTTGCCGACGATCTCGAACGGCCGCTCCGTCCAGGCGGCGCCCTCCGCCTCGGCCCGGGCCCGCTCCTCGGTCAGGCCGGGCAGCACCTGTTCGGCCAGGTAGGCGGTGGAGGAGAACGGGTGGCTCAGGAAGCCGTCGGCCACCGCTCCGGCGGTCCGGGTCATCAGCGGCCCGACGCCCGCCAGCAGGATCCGGGGCACCCCGGACGGGACCGGGTCCGGCGAGAACACCGGCGTCATCACGGTGTGGGTGTAGAACTCGCCCCGGAAACGCAGCCGTTCACCGGTCTGCCAGCTGTGCCAGATCGCCCGCACCGCGTGGACGTACTCGCGCATCCGGGCGGCCGGGCGGTCCCAGGGCATCCCGAAGCGCTTCTCGATGTGCGGTTTGACCTGCGATCCCAGCCCGATGACGGCCCGTCCGCCCGAGGCCGCGTGCAGCCCCCAGGCCTGGTAGGCCAGCGTCATGGGGGTGCGGGCGAAGGCCACCGCGATGCCGGTGGCCAGTTCGATCGATTCGGTCCGGTCGGCGGCGCGGGCGAGCTGGAGGAACGGGTCGTACGCGGTCTCGGCGACCACCAGCCGGTCCATGCCCCGGCGTTCGGCCTGCTCGGCGGCGTCCAGGATGCCCGCCGGGTGTCCGGAGGCGGTGGCGTCGAGGCGGAAGGCGGCGGGTCGGTCCATGGCGGTGCTCCTGGTCGCGGGCGGCGGTCCTACCCGGGTAGCCTGCCACGCCCCGGCCGGCCCTCCGGACGGTCCGTCGCCGGCTCCCCCTCCGCTGCCTCGCCCTCCGCTGCCTCACCCGCCGGCCCCCGCATCCGCATCCGCATCCGCATCCGCGCCGAGGTTCCCGGTGGCGGCACCGGTCGCCGCGAACAGCCGGTCCAGGTGTCGGTCGACGGCCGTACGGGCGGCGGCGGGCCCGACCACGTCCAGCTCCAGCAGGGTGGCGAACCCGGTGAGCGCGAGCAGCAGGTCCGTCTCCACCGCCGGGTCCCGGTCGGCCGCGAGGTACCCGTCGGCGATCGCCCGCCGGACCACCTCCTCGACCAGCGCCCGCCCCTGGAGCAACGCGCCGCGCGCCCGCGCGTGGACCTCCTCGTCGTGCAGCGCCTCCAGCACGTAGGCGGCGCTCATCCGGCTGGTCGCCCGGGCGTCGGCGTGCAGGGGGAGCATCTCCAGCAGCATCGCCCGCAGCACGTCCCGCGGGTGCGGCCGTTCCCCGAGCGCTCCCAGCGCCCGGCCGACCCGCAGCCCGCTCTGCTCACCGGCGAAGTCCATCGCGAAGGAGAGCATCTGCGACCGGGAGCCGAAGTAGTGCTGGAGCTGCCCGAGCGAGATGCCGGCCTCCTGGGCGACCTCGCGCATCGTCAGGTGCGTGGCGCCGCGCCGCTCCACGACCCGCCACAGTGCCCGGGCGATCGTCTCGCGGCGCTCCTGGTGGTCGACCTGTTTGGGCATGGGCGGCGGCTCCTCGAACTCTGTCCGGACGAACCCCGTCCGTATGTGCCGGACTCTACGGGCTCCGCGGGTTCTTTTCCATACACTTGACATAATACAGCTGACCGATAACGTGGGAGGCCTTCCGAGGGAGGACACATGCCAGAACAGCCCGTTGTCCGCACCACCGAGGGACTCGTCCGCGGCCGCTGGGAGCAGCGGCGCGCACAGGAGCCGCAGGAGCCGCAGGAGGACCGGGGCCTCGCGGTCTTCCGCGGCCTCCACTACGCCCGGCCACCGGTCGGCGCCCTCCGCTTCGCCGCCCCCGTCGAGCCCGAGCCCTGGGACGGCGTCCGCGAGGCCGCCGTCTTCGGCCCCGTCGTCCCGCAGTCCGGTCCGATGCCCGCCGGCTCCACCGAGCCGTCCGAGGACACCGACTGGCTGACGCTCAACGTCTGCACGCCCGATCCGGGGTCGGCCGGGCTGCCGGTCCTGGTCTGGATCCACGGCGGCGGGTTCATCTCGGGGACCGCCGGCGACCCGCTGTACGACCCGACCGCCCTGGCCTCCGACGGGCTGGTCGTGGTGAGCGTCAACTACCGGGTCGGCGCCGAGGGCTTCCTGCTACTGGAGGGCGCCCCGGCCAACCGCGCCTTCCTCGACCAGTTAGCCGCCCTGCGCTGGGTACGGCGCAACATCGCCCGGTTCGGTGGCGACCCCGCCCGGGTGACCGTCGCCGGGCAGTCCGCGGGCGCCGGCTCGGTCGCCGCCCTGCTGACGATGGACGCGGCCCGCGGACTGTTCCGGCGGGCCGTCGCCCACACCGTCCCGGGCAACCACTGCACCCCCGCCCTGGCCGCCGAGGTCACCGCCGAGACGGCGAAGCTGCTCGGCACGGCCCCGACCGCCGCCGCCCTGGCCGAGGTGCCCCCCTGGCGGCTGGCCGCGGCGGTCACCGAACTCGGCGCCGCGCTGCCGCGGTACCTCGCGCGCTGGGGGCGGCTGGCCCAGACCGGCATCGCCACCGTGCCGGTGGTCGACGGCGTGGTCCTGCCCGACTCGCCGTGGTCGGCGGTCACCGACGGCGTCGACCTGCTGGTCGGCCACACCCGGGACGAGTTCCGGCTGTTCAGCGTCCTGAGCGGCCGGCACGGCGGCTTCACCGAGGAGGAGGCCCGGCTCGCCCTGGAGCTGCTCGCCCCGCCGCCCACCGGCCCGGACGCCTACCGGACCGCCCTCCCGGAGGCGACGCCCTCCGAACTCCTCGAAGCGGTCAGCTCGGACGCGCTGTTCCGGGTGCCGTCGCTGCGCCTGGCCGAGGTCAACGCGGCGGCCGGCGGCACCTCCCACCTCTTCGAACTCGCCCTGCCCGCGCCCGCCCTGGACGGCGCGCTCGGCGCCTGCCACGGTCTGGACGTGTCCCTCGCCTTCGGCACCCTGGGCAGCCCGATGGGCCGGTACTTCCTCGGCGACCCGCCCACCGCGGCGGCGGTGCGGGTCTCGGCGGAGCTGCGGCAGGCCTGGGTCCGGTTCGCCGCCACCGGAGACCCGGGGTGGCCCTCCTTCGAACCGGACGCCCAGCTCACCCGGGTCCTGGACGCCCGCTCGGAGACCGTCCGCTACCCGGAGCAGACCGCCCGCCGGATCTGGTCCGGGCACCCGCTCACCGCCTACGACCTGCGCTGACGTCCGGCCTCGCCCAGCCGGGTGAGAGGCGGGCCCGCACGGTGCGGTGCGGCGCGCCCGCACGGCCCCTCGCTCACCCGTCGTCCGGGTGACCCGCCGTTCGCCCACTACCCCCGCCGCCAGGCCGCCCCTATGCCACCGCCAGGCCGTCCCTGTGCCACCGCCAGGCCACTGCTACGCCGCCGGAACCCGCAGCAGCTTCAGCAGTTCGGCGGCCACCGGGCCCGAGGAGGCGGGGTTCTGGCCGGTCACCAGGTTGCGGTCGACCACCACGTGCGGCGCCCAGGGCTCGCCCTCCTCGAACTCCACGCCGAGCTCGACCAGCTGGTCCTGGAGCAACCACGGCGCCCGGTCGGCCAAGCCTGCCTGGGCCTCCTCCGCGTTGGTGAAGCCCGTCACCCGGTACCCGGCGAACGGCGAGCCGCTCTTCTCGCCCCGCGCGGCGAGCAGCGCGGCCGGGCCGTGGCAGACCACCCCGAGCGGGCGCCCGGAGGCGAGCGCCCGGGTCAGCAGCCGGCCGGAGTCGGGGTCCACCGCCAGGTCCTCCATCGGGCCGTGGCCGCCGGGGTAGTACACGACGTCGTAGTCCCCCGGGTCGACCTCGGCCAGCACCAACGGGTGCCGGAACTCGGTGATCTTCGGCAGTTCCTCGGCCATCGCCGGGTCGGTCAGGCTGGCGCCGTCCGCCACCGGGACCACCCCGGCCGGAGTGGCGACCGTGACCCGGTGGCCGGCCTCGGTGAAGGCCCGGTACGGGACGACCGCCTCCTCCGCCCAGAAACCGGTCGGGTGGGCGGTGCCGTCGTTCAGCGTCCAGACCTTCGAACCGGTCAGGACGAACAGGATGTCGGCCATCGGGTGCGCCTCCAGGGTGTGGTGCTCTCCGCCACGACGGCCCCGCCGCGGCACTCACTCCGTCAACGCTAGACGCGCCCGGCCCACCGTGCCGGATCTGCGGACGGCGCCCCGGCGGTCACCGCGCGGCCGGGCCGGAGTGCGCGGCCTGGCCGTGCCCGGCGCCGGCGGCCCGCGGCCGCCACCCGAACGGCCGATCGAGGCCCCGCGCCCGCGTCCGGACACCCGCACACCGACACGCCACGCACCGACGCACCGCCCACGCCCGGTCTCAGACCGCCAGATCCCGCCGTTCCAGCACCCGGAAGGCCGCCAGCAACCCGATCAGCCCCACCCCGAGCAGCACCCCGAACGCCGCCCACGGCACCCCGCCGTGGCCGAGCACGTCGCCCGGGGCGTAGTAGTGGAACGGGCTCAGGTAGCGCAGCGGGCGGGCCGGGGACCAGGCCAGCGCGACGAAGTTGAGCGCGAAGCCGACCGCGCCGAAGGCGACGGCCGCACCGATCACATGGGCCCGGCGCCGGCTGAACGCGGAGACCGCCAGCACCGGCCCGGTCAGGCAGAAGGCGAGGGCACAGCCGAGCAGTCCGGCGGTGAACACCGCGCTCTCCGGGACGGCCTCGCGCAGCTTCGCGGAGGACGCCACCCCGATCGCGAGGGTCAGTGTGGCGGCGGCGTTGAGCAGCACCGTGGCGGTGACCAGGGCGCCGGCCCGTTCGGCGAGCAGTCGGCGCCGGGAGACGGGCCTGGTCATCAGGAGCTCGATGGTGCCCGACTCGACGTCGGCCGCGACGGCGGCGGCACCGAGCGAACCGATCACGGTGAGCTGGAGGGCGATCCAGAACGGGTGGGTGAGCCCGGCGCCGAGCAGGCCGGGGTAGCTGGCGATGGAGATGTCGCCGTTGGAGCCGCTGAAGGCCTTGAACGCGCCGGGCGGGGTGCGGCGTTCGCCGAACAGGTCGCCGCTCGGGACGGTCACGGCGATCACCACGATCAGGGTCTCGAAGACGACCATGCCGAACAGCAGGAAGAACAGCATCCGGCGGCGCCGGTGCAGGGCGAGCCAGACCAGCGGAAGGCGGCGGTTGACGGTGCCCGGGTTCATGGCCGCTCCTCCGGTGCCGGTCGGCCGCCTTCCCGCGCGCCGTCCTCTTCGAAACCTTCCAAGCCTTCGAAACCTGCGGGGTCCGCGGGGTCCGCGGCGCCGACGGAGCGGTAGAGGTCGAGGAAGGCCTCGTCCAGGCCCGCCTCCTCCACCGTCAGGTCGGCCACCGGCAGTTCCGCCAGCAGGGCCCGCACTGCGCCCACCACCTCGTCCGGTGGCACCAGCAGCTCGACCCGTGGACCGTCCCAGCGCGGGGACCACCGCTCGGCGGCGCCGAGCGGCCTGACGCCCCGCCCCTCGGCGAGGAGCAGCCGGACCCTGCGGGCCCGGGCCTGGCGCAGCTCGGCCACCGAGCGGACGGTGACCAGCCGGCCGTGGCGGACGATGGCGACCCGGCGGCAGGTCCGCTGCACCTCGGGCAGCACGTGGCTGGAGAGCAGCACGGTGCGTCCGGCCGCGGTCTCCTCGGCGAGCAGTTCGTAGAAGGTCTCCTGGACCAGCGGGTCCAGCCCCTCGGTGGGTTCGTCCAGCACCACGACCGGGGGCCGGTGCTGGAGCGACTGGACGAGCCCGAGCTTCTGTTTCATCCCGCGCGAGTACTGCCCCACCGGCCGTGCCAGGTCGGCCGGGGAGAGCCTCAGCCGCTCGCACAGCTCGCCCTGGCGCGGCACCCCGGCGCCCTGGAGGGCGGCGAGCAGGTCGAGGGTCTGCTGCCCGGTGAGTTCGGGGTAGAGGCGCAGTTCGCCGGGCAGGTAGCCGATCGAGGGAGCGAGCCGGCGGTGGTCGGCCACCGGGTCCAGGCCGAGCACCCGGACCTGCCCCTCGCTGGGGCCGAGCAGCCCGACCAGGCAGCGCAGCGTGGTGGTCTTGCCGGCGCCGTTGGGGCCGAGCAGGCCGAACACCTCGCCGGCCTCGACGGAGACGTCCAGCTGTTCGATGCCGACCGTGCTGCCGTAGCGCTTGGTGAGCGAGCGCAGTTCGATCACCGGGCCGCGTCCGCTGCCACGGTGGTCCGCGGTTCGGTCCGGTCGGTCCTGGTTCCCCGGCATGACCACCTCCTGTGACGGATGCCTCCGGGTGGCGGATCCGCTCCGCCGTCGGCTCCGCTCCGGCGCCGCCCGCACTCTTCCGGTGACGGGCGCACCCCGGTGACGGACGCGTCCGACATCCAAGCGCGCCCGGCCGGGCCGGTCGAGGGACGCGCCCGGGCCGGGCCGGCGACTCACCCCTTGCACACGCCCAACGGCACCAGTCGGGCGACCTGCCGGGCGAGCCCGGCGGCCTCGGTGACGGCGGCGACCGCGTCGACGTCCTTGTACGCCTCGGGCGTCTCCTCGGCGAGCGCCCGCCAGGAGGCCGGCCGCACCGCGATGCCCTGCGCCTCCAGTTCGCTCTTCAGCTGTTCGCCGCGCACGGTGCGCTGCGCCTGGTGGCGGCTGAGCACCCGCCCGGCGCCGTGGCAGGCGGAGCGGAAGGCCTCGTTGCCGGGCAGGCCGACCATGACGTACGAGGCGGTGCCCATGGTGCCAGGCACCAGCACCGGCTGCCCGGCCTCCGCCAGGTCGGCGGGCAGGTCGGGGTCGCCGGGCGGCAGCGCCCGGGTGGCGCCCTTGCGGTGCACGCACAGGGTGCGGGGCTCGCCGTCCACCTCGTGGGTCTCCAGCTTGGCGAGGTTGTGCGAGACGTCGTAGACCAGTTCCAGCCCGACGCCGAGCGCGGTGGCGAAGGCCCGGCGGGCGGCTTCGGAGAGCAGCTGCCGGTTGGCCCGACCGTAGTTGGCGGCGGCGGTCATGGCGCCCAGGTAGGCGCGGCCGCGCGGGGAGCCGACCGGGGTGCAGGCGAGCTGGCGGTCGGGGACCTCGATCCGGTAGCGGTGCAGCTCTCGGTCCATGGCGCGGACGTGGTCGGTGCAGATCTGGTGGCCGAGGCCGCGCGAGCCGCAGTGGATCATGACGCAGACCTGGCCGGGCCGCAGTCCGAAGGCGGCGGCGGTCCGCTCGTCCGGCACCCGGTCGACGGCCTGCACCTCCAGGAAGTGGTTGGCCGAACCGAGGCTGCCGACCTGCTGCAGTCCGCGCTCGACGGCCCGGGTGCTCACCTCGCCGGGGGCGGCGCCGGCCAGCACCCCGCGGTCCTCGCAGCGTTCCAGGTCGCGCGGCACGCCGTGACCGTGCTCGACAGCGTAGCGGGCGCCGCCGAGCAGCAGCTCGTCCAGCTCCCCCGGTCCGGACAGCTGCCACAGGCCGCCCCGGCCCAGGCCGCGCGGCACGGTGCGGTCCAGCAGGTCCATCAGGCGGCGGATCCGCTCCGGGTCGAGTTCGTCCCGGCTGACGTCCGCCGCCAGCAGCCGGACCCCGCAGGAGATGTCGAAGCCCACCCCGCCGGGCGAGACCACCCCGCCCCGCTCGACGTCGGTGGCGGCGACCCCGCCGATCGGGAAGCCGTAGCCCCAGTGCACGTCGGGCATCGCGTAGGAGGCGCGGACGATCCCGGGCAGCGTCGCCACGTTCGCCACCTGCTCCAGTGCCTTGTCCCCGGCGGCCTGCGGCAGCAGCGCGGCGCTCGCGAACACCACGCCGGGCACCCTCATGGGTGGGCGCGGCTCGATCCGCCAGCGGTGCCGACCCGCCTCGGCCAGTGCGATCTCCACCTCGGCCACCTCGCTCCCACAGGTCCGCCGTGCCCGGCGCCCGGATCAGACGTCCACCGTGACCCGGCAGGTCCAGCCGTCCGGCCCGGCGCTCAGGTCCAGGTCGTGCAGTGCGACGGCCTTCGGCACGGCGCCGACCAGCGCGGCGGTGGCGGCTTCGGCCATCCGGAAGCGGACCGTCACCCGGCGGGCCCCGTCCAGGCCCCCGATCGGGCCGATCGCCACCGCGACCGGCAGTTCGCCGTCGGCGTCCATCCGGTAGATGACCTCCTCCAGGACGCCGGCGAGCAGGTCCGGGTCGCTCACCGCGAGGACGGTGCAGCCGCGCTCTCCGGTGATCCGCGCACCGGCGAGGTCGGCGAAGCTCCCGACGACGGCGTGCACCGCCTCGCCGATGCAGCCCTCGGCCGTCGGCGCCCAGGCTTCGACCCGCAGGTCGGCCGTGTGCGGCACGCTCCGGTGGCCACGGCCGGACCGGCCCGCGGGCTCGCGTCCGTCCACGTGCGACGCCTCCCGCGCCCGTTGCCGTCTTCCCTCCAGCGTCGTCCCGCGCACCGCCCGGGGGCAAGTGCGGGCGGGTACGGCCGGGCCCGGCTTCTCAGGCCCTCAAACGCCTCGGGCCCCTCAAACGCCTCGGGCCCCTCAAACACCTCGGGCCCCTCAAACACCTCGGGCTTCTCGGGCTCCGACCGAGGCCAGGTAGGCGGCGGCCAGTTCGGGGGTGGCCAGCCAGGCGGCGTGCTCGCTCGGCTCGGCGTAGGTGTTGGCGAGC
The DNA here is from genome assembly GCF_042792155.1 of Kitasatospora sp. NPDC056651. NCBI lineage: Bacteria > Bacillati > Actinomycetota > Actinomycetes > Kitasatosporales > Streptomycetaceae > Kitasatospora > Kitasatospora sp. NPDC056651. The sequence goes on from NZ_JBHTWX010000046.1 coordinate 24,123, forward strand.
CGGCGGCCGACCTCCGGGTATTCGGCGGCGGCCGCGAACACCCACTGGAGGTGGTCCGGGACGGTCAGCATCGAGGCCGTGAAGTCCACGCTGTGACGCGCTTGTTGCTGCCAGAACCGCTCGGCGGTACGGCACATCCAGTCGGCCGTGAACGGGGCTTCGCCGTGCTCGACGACGGCCCGGCGGTAGGCCTCGGCCGCCCGGGCGGCGTTGTTGGCACCCTGCCCGGTGATCGGGTCGGTCACCACCACCGCGTCGCCGATGCCCAGCACGTGGACGGCGTCCACGCCCGAACCGAGTTCCACCACCGGGCGCCGGACCACCGGGGTGACCGCGCCGAACAGCCCGGCCCCGGCGTCGGTCGGCTCGGCCTCCGTCCAGAGCTCCGCCTCCCAAGGCAGGTACTCGCCCAGCAGCTCGCGGATCCGGGCCAGTTGGACGTCCGGCGACGGGGCGTCGCCGAAGGCGTCCAGCGGGCCGCCGGGCAGCGCCTCCCAGAGCAGGATGTCGCACGGGCCGGACAGGGTGAGCGCCGGCTGCAGGTACAGCTCGCCGAGGCCCGGCAGGGCGTTCATCCGGGCCCTCGGCTCGCCCGCCGGGTCGGGCGAGCCGACGCCGTGCGCGTACAGGCAGGACAGCGCCCGCTGCGGCCGGTCGAAGGGCGAGCGGGCGGCGTCGCGCTCGAAGATGCCGGCCAGCGCGCCGCGCCCGGCGGCGACCACGGTCAGCTCGTGCCGCCGGGCCAGCTCGTGCAGCCCGTCCGGGTCCAGTGTGCGGTACTCGATCCGGCCGCCGCGCTCGGCCAGCAGCTCCAGCCAGCCGGCCAGTTTGAGTCGCTGGTCCACCGACTGGGCGGGCTCGTCCAGCGTCATGGTGTACTCGAGCGCCCGCACCCCCGGGGGCACCGCGAGGACCGCCGCCACCGCCGGGACGGCCGGTGCCTCCTCCGCCCAGAGGTCCAGCCCGGCGGCTGCCTCGATCCGCAGCGCGGGGCCGAACATCGCCTGGGTGGACAGCACCCGGCCGGCGCGCAGCTGCTCCGGGGTGCGTTCGGCGACCAGCGTCACCTCGTATCCATCCGCCACCAGCCCGAGGGCGAGCTGGAGGCCGGCCTGGCCCGCTCCGACGACGGCGATCCGGCGCACGACTGCCTCCCGATGGTCTGCTGACGGCACGTCAGGCAGGCACAGTATCCGAACGGGCGCGCTCCGGTCACCGGGCGCGGACGGATCGCCCCCGGGGCCGGTGCGCCGGCCCGCACGGGCGCCCGCCCGGGGCGGCCCGGCCGCGGCTCAGCCGCCCAGGTGCGCGGTGATCACCTCCGCCACGGCCTCGACCCGGTCGGCCAGGTAGAAGTGGCCGCCCGGGAAGACCCGCAGGTCGAAGGAGCCGGTGGTGTGCCGCTCCCACTGGCCGACCTGGTCGACGGTGGCGTGCGTGTCGCCCTCCCCCGCCAGGGCGGTGATCGGCAGCGACACGGTCGCGTCCGCCGCGCAGCGGTAGGTCTCGATGGCCGTGTAGTCGGCGCGCAGGCTCGGCAGGATCAGCTCGCGCAGGGCGGGGATGGTGAAGACCCGTTCGTCCGTGCCGCCGAGCGCGGCGATCTCGGCGAGCAGTTCGTCGTCCGGCAGTTGGTGGACCTTGGCATCACGGCCCAGGGAGGGGGCGCGGCCGGCCGAGACGAACAGCCGGTCGGGCCCGCGCAGGCCGTCGCGCTCGAAGCGCCGGGCGGTCTCGAAGGCGACGGCCGAGCCCATGCTGTGCCCGAAGAAGACGAGCGGCCGGTCCGCCCAGTCCCTGAGCTCCCGGTAGAGCTCGTCGGCGAGCCCGGTCACCGAGCTGATCGTCGGCTCCGCGATGCGGTTCTGCCGGCCCGGGTACTGGACGGCGAGCACGTCGGCGTGCGGCGCCAACGCGTTGGAGTGATCCAGGTAGTAGCTGGCCGAGCCTCCGGCGTGGGGGAAGATCACGACCCGGGCGGGCGCGGAGTCGGACGGGTTGAACCGGCGGAACCACGGATTGTCGACGGCGGCGCTGCTGGGCATGCGGGGTGTGACCTCTCTCCGTGACGGACTGTGCCGGACCAGTCTGGCAGTGCCGGGGGCGGCCGCGGGGGCCTTGTGGCGATCATGGACCTCGGTCGGCCGTTTCCCGCCCGTGCTCCTCCGGTCCTGGGCCCCGTCCGTGCGATCGGCCCGCCCGCGGGGTCAGCCCGCCGGCCCGAACCGCACCGACCGCGCGCGGGAGCGGGAGACGGCGTCGAGCAGCAGGACGGACGAGGCCTCCGGCACCGGCACCGGCCCGCCGGAGCGCGCGTGGCGGGTGAACGCGGCCGACAGTCGCTCCAGGCCGCGGCGGTGGCGGGCGAAGACCCGGCCGGAGGCGTGCCGGCCGCGGGCCCGCTGCCCGTCCAGCGCGGCCGCGGCGCCGACGTCCAGCAGCACCAGGTGCAGTTCACGGCCCCGGCGGCCCGCCTCCCGGGCCAGCCAGCGCCGCATCCAGGCGCGGCTGCCGCAGTCGTGCACCAGCAGCGGGCCGCCGCCGCGCACCGAGGACCGCAGCAGTCGGAAGTGTTCCAGCCGGGCCCACGGCCGGTAGATCGCGTACGGCAGCGCGGCGGGCATCACCGCCGCGCAGGCCTCGTGCACCGTCCGCGGGTCCACCGCCCGCAGCGTCACCGAGGACCAGCGCCGCAGCAGGGTGCTCTTCCCTGCCCCCGGCAGCCCCGAGACCACCACGACGGCGTCGGCCGGGTAGGCGGTGACGAACCCCGCCCCGGCCTCGCCCCGCAGATCCACCACGCCGCGCGGCGTCACCACCGCCTCCGACCCGCCGCCCACCAGCCCGACCCCCCGTTCACGTCCGACCGGGAACCCTAGCAACAGCCTCGGACAACGGCTCGCCCGCCGGTCCGCGCCCCGTGCCCGCCGGTGCCGGTGGGGCCCGGTCGACCGCGGTGCACCCGTGGGCCCGCCATCCACTAGGCTGACGCACCGTCAGACAGGAGGGCGGGCCATGGCCGAGGCGGCTCCGACGTACACCGCGCGGGTGCTGGACGGACTCGCGCGCGATCCCGCGCGGGTGGCGATCCGGTACGGGCACGACGCGTGGACCGGGCAGCGGTGCCTGGACCTGGTCCACCGCGCCGCCCGGGCGCTGGAGCGGGCCGGACTCGGGCGCGGGGACGGGGTGACGGTGCTGGCCGGGAACCGGCCGGAGGCGCTGCTGGTGCGGCTGGCCGCGAACCTGCTGGGCTGCCGGGTGGCGATGCCGTTCCCGGACGGGCCGGTCGCCGAACAGGTGGCGCTCGCGGAGTTCGCCGGAACCTCCGCGCTGGTCTTCGACCCGCTCCGGTGCCCGGCCGCCGCCGAGGGGATCGCCCGGACCGTGCCCTCGGCCCTCCTGTTCTCCCTGGGCCCGGCACCGCACGGGCTCGGCACCGACCTGCTGGACCTCGCCGCGGCCCGCTCCCCCGCCCCGTTCGAACCCCGGTACCGGCCCGAGGACGTGATGGCGGTGCGGTTCACCGGCGGCACCACCGGCCTCCCGAAGGGGGTGCTGCGCCGCTTCGCCCGTCCGCCGCGCCCACCGCTGCTGTCCGGCGCGGTCTTCCTGCTGTGCACCCCGCTCTGCCACGGCGGCGGCACCACGGCGGACCTGGCGCTGGCGGCCGGCGGCACGGTGGTGATGCAGGACGGTTTCGACGCCGGGGCCGTGCTGGCTGCGGTCGAGCGGTACCGGGTGTCCCGGATCTTCCTACCGCCGCACCTGCTGTACCGGCTGCTGGACCACCCGCTGCTGCCCGCCACCGACACCGGCAGCCTGCGCCGGGTCGGCTACACCGGCTGCGCGCCCTCGCCGAGGCGCCTCGCCGAGGCGACCCGGCGGCTGGGCCGGGTGCTGCACCAGACCTACAGCCTGACGGAGTGCGGGCCGGTCGCCCGGCTGGGCCCGGACGAGCATCTGGCGCCGCGGCTGCTGACCACCGCCGGCCGCCCGTACCCCGACACGGAGCTGCGCGTCCTGGACGAGGACGGCGCCGAGCTGCCGCCGGGCCGGACCGGGGAGATCTGCGTCCGCACCCCGACCGTGATGGCCGGCTACTGGCGCGATCCGGAGCTGACCGAACGGGTGCTCCGGGACGGCTGGCTGCACACCGGGGACCTGGGCAGCCTGGACCCGGCCGGTTATCTGACGGTGGCCGGGCGGCGGGACCCGATGGCGATAGTCGAGGGGCACAATGTGTTCCCCCGCGAGATCGAGGAGCCGCTGCGCACCCACCCGGAGGTCCGCGAGGCGGTGATGTTCACGACCACCGACCCGGACCGCCTGGAACGGGTGCACGCCGCGGTCGCCCTCGCCCCCGGCTCCCGGCTGACGGCCGAGCAGCTGCACCGCTGGGTCAGGGCGCACGGGCTCGGCCGGCGCGCCCCGGACACGCTCCTGCTGTTGCCCGCGATCCCGCTGAACGGCCTCGGCAAACCGGACCTCGACGCGCTGCGGGCCCGGGCGGGCGACGGGACGGGACGGGCCTCCGCCACCGCGGGGGCGCGCGACGGGGTGTGACACGCCCGACGAGTGCTTCGAGCGCCCACACGGGCGACCTCTCGCGCGCCGCCCGGCGGGAAGAACCGTCCGTGGGCACTCGACCGTGCGGCACGACCTGCCGATACATCCCGGCGGCGTCGTGCACGTCAGTGCGGGCCGCACCGTCCCCCAGGAGGCACCCCTTTGACCTGGCTACGCGTCCTGACCGCACTGGGCATCCTGACCGTCGCGGCCAGCGCCCTGATCGTCTTCGCCCTCTGCACCGCCACCTCCCGCGGCGAGCGCGCCGCACAGGAGGCGCCGCCCGACCCGCGGACGGACGCCGAGGGCAGCGGCCTCTTCCAGCGGACGGGCGGCGACGGCTGACCGCGGTGCGGTGCCCGGCGGCACCGCACCGCGGCCCACTGCCGCGAGGCCCCTCAGTGCCCGGCGAGGTCGTCCGGCCGGACCTCGATGTGATCGGCCGCGAGGTCGACCGCCACCCGGTGCTCCATCCCGAGCGATTCCAGGAACTTGACCGGCAGCTGCACCCGCCCGCTGCGGTCCAGCATCACGTACTCGCGCTCGTTCACCGACTCCTCGCCGTGCTCGTCCGTCACGGTGCGGCGCAGCACCTCGCTGGCGGTCCGCCCGTCCCGGATGGCGACCGTGCGGCGGACCTCGCCCGCGACCATCGGGTCGTGGGTGACGATCACGACGGTGGCGCCCAGTTCGCGGTTGACGGTGCGGAAGGCCTCGAAGATGCTCCCCGCCGTCTCCGAGTCCAGCTCACCGGTGGGCTCGTCGGCGAGCAGCACCGGCGGGTTGTTGGCCATCGCCACGGCGATCGCCACCCGCTGCTGCTGGCCGCCGGAGAGCTCGTTGGGCTTGCGGTGGGCGAGCTCGCCGATCTCCAGCGCCTCCAGCAGTTCGGTCACCCGGGCCGTCTGCCGCTTGGCCCCGCCGGCGCCCGAGCGGCGGCCGCGCAGCTGCATCGGCAGCGCGACGTTCTCGGCGGCGGTGAGGAAGGGCAGCAGGTTGCGGGCGGTCTGCTGCCAGATGAAGCCGACCACCTCGCGCCGGTAGCGCAGCCGCTCCTTGACGGACATCTCCAGCAGGTCGCAGCCGGCCACGGTGGCGGTTCCGGCGGTCGGCACGTCCAGCCCGGCCAGGATGGTGAGCAGGGTGGACTTGCCGCTGCCGGAGGCACCGACCAGGGCCACCAGGTCGCCCTGCCGGATGGTCAGCTCCAGGCCCTGGAGGGCCTGGACCTCGACCCCCTCCGCGCTGAAGATCCGGACCAGCCGGTCGCACACGATGGCCGCTCCCTCGCCGAACGCCTTGGGCGACGCGGCGGCGAGGGCCCGCTGCCGGAGCTCCTGGAGGCTGGGTGCCTCGGTGACCGTCCGCCCCTGGGGAGTGCTCATCACCGCTCGTCTCCTGTCTCGACTGTCTGCGTCATCGCACCGCTCTCCACTGTCCCGACGGCCCGTGCCGCGGTCCCGGCCGGGGCGCCGCCGCCGACCTCCGACCGCGGCCTTCCCACGGCCGCGCCACCCGCTGTACCCGGCCTCATTGCTGCTCCCCCGCTCGTAGTTCGGTCGCGATCTGGCGTCGGCCGGCGACCAGCGTCTCCACCACCACGCCCAGGCAGACCACCAGGGCCAGGCCTGCCGTGGGCAGCAGCACCGGCATCACGGCAGGCGCCAGGGCCTCGCCGACCGGGGCGCCGACCAGCGCCGAGAGGTCGATGGCACCCCCGAGCAGGACCACCGCCGTCACCGCGGCCAGGCCGCCGCCGACGGCCGCCGCCAGGGTCTGCGGCAGCGCCTCGAAGATGACCAGCACCAGCCCCTGGCGGGGCCGCAGGCCCATGGTGCGCAGCCGGGCGAGCACGGCCGTGCGGTCGGGCGCGGCCCGCAGCAGTGTCAGCAGCACGGCGAGCAGGGCGAATCCGGCGGCGGCGAAGCCCGCGTACCAGAACAGCCGCCCGGCAGCGCGCTGCACCGGGTCGCCGGCGAGTTCGGCGAGCTTCTCCCGGCTGCTGTGCACCACGTAGCCGGGGGGCAGTCCGGAGCTGGCCTTGCCCGCCGCCGCGGCCTCGTCGTTGACCAGCTTGACGATGCCCGACAGCTGGCGGCCGCCGAGGCCGCGCTCCATCAGCAGGGCGCGCACCCGGTCCGGGTCGACGTCGCCGACCGCGAACCACTTGTTCACCTTGGTCGCCCGTTTGAGCTCCGGCAGGTGCTCCGCGGCCGGGCCGGCCGGCACCACCACGAAGGGCTTGCCGGGATCCGGCAGGGCGGGCGTGGCGGTGACGATCCCGGCGACGCTGGTGGTCATCCTGCTGCCGCTGGGCGTGCGCACCTGCGGCGCGCCCCCGACCAGGCGGTCGGCCAGGCCCCGGCTGAACAGCGCGGGCACCGCGGCGTCCTGGCCGCCCGGGGCGTCGGCCAGCTTGGCCGGGTCGTAGCCGCCGACCCCGGTGGCCCGGGAGATCTCCGCGTAGGCCTTGGGCTCGACCACCACCAGGATGGCGTCGGTGGTGGACCGGTCGGCGCCGATGAAGGTGGCCCGGTCCTCGACCCAGGCGCCGGTCGCGGCCCGGACTCCGGGCAGCTCGCCGGCCGCCTTGGTGAAGTCCTCCGGCAGGGTGGCGTAGACCGGGACGCCGATGGACACGTCGCCGCCGACGGCGATGCGCGCGGCCCGCGTCCGGGAGTGGTTCACGGTGTCGAGCACGGTGGCGCCGAAACCGGTGACCGTGACGGCGATGAGCAGGGCGAGCAGCGGCAGCGCGGAGGGCCGGCGCCGGCCCGAGTTGTCGCGGGCGGCCCGGACCAGGCCGAGGAAACCGACCAGGCCCCGGCCGCGCCCGGCGAGAGCGGCCAGCCAGCCGACCACCACCGGCTCGATCCTCGCCAGCAGCAGGCCACCGGAGACGGCGAGCAGCAGCGGGGCGGCCACCAGCAACGGGTCGACACCGCCGCCCGAGTGACCGACGCCGCGGCGGCGGACCTCGGCCACGGCCGCGGCGGTGACGGCCAGCACGGTGAGCTCGCCGATCGACCGGCGCCAGCCGCCCGCCGCCCGCGGGCGCGACCACAGCCGGGCGGCCCGGAGCGGGAACGCCAGCACGGCGAGCAGGGTCACGCTGAGAGCCAGCGACACCGAGCTGCCCCAGCGCGGGGTGGGCATCAGCACCAGCGCGAGGACGGTCCCGAGCACGGCGGCGGGCACGACCGTCACCGCGCCCTCCCCGAGCAGCCGCAGCAGCACTCCGCCGCGCGAGCCGCCGCGGGCCTGGAGCAGCCGGATCTCGGCGGTGCGCCGGTCCGTGCTGAGCGCCGCGGCCATGCAGAGCACCACGACCGCGATGCCGGCCACACCGGCCGGACCGACGGCGCCCAGCGGGGCGGCGGCCTGGTAGCGGGCGGTGGCCCGGCTCAGGACGTCCGGCATCAGCGAGGTGGCGTGCAGGTCGGCCCGGAGGGTCGTGTCGATCAGGCCGGACAGGCCGGGCCCGGCGGTGTACGAGCCGATGGTCGCGCGGATCCCGTCGAGCTGGTCGGCGCGCAGCGAACCGGGCTCGACGGGCAGCCGCCAGAAGTTCTGGCCGCTCGAACCCCAGGTGGCCAGCGCGGGCAGGCTCCCGCCGTCGACGAAGCCGCTGGTCCAGTACCACGCGTCGTCGCCCTTGAGGTTCAGGCAGGCCCTGGTCGGACAGCCGAGCGACTCCCAGATCGGGTCCTGGGGATCGTTGACCCGGTAGAAGCCGACCACGGTGCTGCGCAGCCGGTACGGCCCGTCGGTGCCGCTCTCGATGACGTCGCCGAGCTTGATGTTGATGGCGTCGGCGGCCTTCTGGCTCAGCACGATCGGCAGCGGACCGCTGTCCGGGGCGGCGGCGCCCGGCCAGGTGCCGGCGGTCAGCGTCACCCGGTCGGTCAGGCCGTGCAGGTAGAAGAGGTTGAGCGCCGGGGCTGCCTGTTCGGAGAACCGGGTGAAGCTCGGGTTGAACATCCGGCGCTCGGTCTTGATCCGGGTGCCGTAGTCCCGGCCGGACCGGGCCAGCGACAGCTTCTGTCCGATCTGCTCCCCGAGCTTCTGCTGGACGGTGTCCAGATTGGCGACGGTGTCGTCACGGGCCGTCTCGGAGGTCACCTCCAGGTTGGTCACGTTGGTGCCCAGGCCGCGGGCGAACTCCTGGAGCGCACTGTCCGCGCCCCGGTCCGCGAGGCGCGGGAAGGCCGCCGCCAGGAAGACGGTGACGAGGGCGAGGGCGGCCGTGAGCAGCGCGGTCAGCGGCGCCGCGCGCAGCCTGGTGCGGACCCAGGGCGCGGGGCGGTGGGCGGGCGGTGACGCGGGCGGGGGCGCCGGTGCGGGGGTGGGCACGGTGGTGCCGTCCTCGGTGGTCACATCTCCTCCACGTGGCGCAGCCGGGCTGCCAGGTCTCGGCGGCGGCGTCCGATGAGGAAGGCCGACAGCAGCGGGACGACGGCGATCGCGGCCGCGAACAGCAGCGCCTGACCGAACGGCAGCTCGACCAGTGCCTCGGGTACCGGCCGACGGGCGGCCGGGGTCAGCACCACGAAGGGCACGATCAGCCGGACGAGCAGGGCACCGAGGGCGAGTCCGACGATTCCGCCGAGCCCGACCAGCACCGCATTCTCGGCGGCGGCGGTGCGGGTGGCCTGCTTGCGCGGTGCGCCCAGGGCGAGCAGCAGCGCGGAGTCCCGGGAGCGTTCGTGGGCGGAGCCGGCCACGGCGGCGGCGAAGCCGATCGCGGCGAGCAGGGCGGTGACGATCGCGATGGCCATCAGCGCGCTCTGCGGGGCGGCGCCGACCGGGTCGCCGAGGAGCCCGTCGGCGACCTCGTCGTAGAGCGCGAGGTCCTGGCTCCCGGGGGCCGCGCGCAGGGCGGCGGCGGCCTCCGCCGGGGCCCGGTCGCCCGGCCCGGCGGCGGGCAGCCACCACTCGGTGCGGGTGGGCAGGTCGCGGTCCTGGGCGACCAGCACCCGGGCGACCGAGCCCAGGTCCATCACCAGCGCCCGTCGGCCGGCCACCGGGACCGCCTCCACCTCTCCGGTCACCTTGACCGGGACGACGACGCCGCTGAACGGCACCTGGAGGGTGTCACCGACCTTGGCTCCGACGGCCTTCAGGTAGTCGCGGGAGGCGACGGCGTTGACGGTGGCCGGGGCTGCCGGGGCGGCCGGGGCTGCCGGGGTGGCCGGGGCGGCCGCCGCGGCCGGGGTCAGCACCGCGCGCAGTGTGTTGCCGATACCCCTGGCGGACTGGTAGCGGAACGTGAAGAGCGCGTCGGCCGTTGCCGCCTCGGAGGCGAGCGAGACCGTCGGCGTGCTGTTCATGGCGCTGCTCGTCGGGGCCTTGAGGCTCCAGCGGGCCCCGTCCGGCACCGGGACGGTGGTGGCCGGGCCGTCGGCCGTCTCGGAGACGGCCAGGTTCCGGACGGTGACGTCGCCCGCGCTGCGGTCGCCGAACGAGACGGTCACACCGACCACGGTCAGCGGAGCGGCGACCGAGCCCACCGGGGCGTCGACCAGCGCACCGAGCGCGATCGAGGAGCGGACCTGGCCGTTCGACGGGAGGTCGCCGAACGGGACCTTGTGGACGAGGCCGAAGCGGTCGCGCAGCAGCAGCCGGACCTCCGGGTGGACCGGGCCGGTCCACGACGTCACGGCGTCCCGCTGGTTCACCACGATGTCGGCGTCGATCCGCAGCGGGTGGCCGGGCAGCGGGATGCCGGACGGGGCGCCGGCGGTCGTGGCGAGCGTGCCGAAGACCTCCGCCGCGGTGCGGCCGTCGAGCAGGTCGCGGCGGACCGGGACGCGGTCGGCGAAGGCGGCGCCGTCCACGGCCAGCAGCTGACCGCTGCCGCCGTCCTGGAGCGGCTGCTCGTCGCGGACCACCGGGACCAGCCGGTCACCGCCGGGCAGGCTGCCGTAGCGGCCGCCCTGGCCCATCGGCGCGTTGTGCGAGCCGAAGACGCGCAGGCCGCCCGCCGTGGTGAAGGCCGCCTGGTCGCGCTGGGAGGAGGTCCAGGTGGCGTGCTGACCGAGCGCCAGGACGCCGGTGGCCACGGCCATCACCAGCAGCAGCACCGGTCCGGTGGCCCGACCGGGCCGACGGGCCAGCTGCCAGCCGACCATGGCCGGGCCGAGGCCGCGGCCCCGGGCGGCGGCGCGGGCGCCGAGCCGGGCGACGAACGGCAGCAGGCGCAGGACCACCAGGGTGCCGGCGCACAGGGCGAGCGTCGGGGTGGCGACCAGCAGCAGGTCGACGTCGAGCCGACCGGAGGAGTCGGCGGACAGCCCGCCCCCGTACTGGTCGAGCTGCTGGTAGGCGAGCGCGGCCAGGGCGAGCACGGCGAGGTCGCCGCCGTTGCGGGCGACGCCGGAGACCACGGCCTGGCGTCGGCCGGCGCGGCGGCGCAGGGCGGCGCCGACGCCGCGCACCACGCTGGGCACGGTGGCCAGCAGGACGCAGGCGAAGGCGCAGGCCACGGCGACCGGCCAGAGCGACCAGCTGATGCCGGTGTCCAGGGTGACCGGGTGGGAGCCGCCGAGGCCGGCCAGCGCGCGGACCAGGACCGGGGTCAGCAGTGGCGCGCACAGTGCCGCGGGCAGGGCCAGCAGCAGCGATTCCAGGGCGGTGAAGGAGCCGAGCCTGACGGCGGAGGCGCCGCGCGCGGCGAGGATCTCGTTCTCGGACTCCTGCCGGGCGGCGATCAGGTGGATCACCAGTAGCAGGGCCGCCGCGGCGAGCACGGCCAGTTGGAGGGCGCCGATCAGCAGGGTGGACCGGGCGACCACCATGCTGTCGGACAACTCGTGCACGATGTCGGGGAGTTCGGTCTTCGCGGCGAGCGATCCGGCGGACCGCAGCTCCTCGCCGAGGCGCTGGGCGCGGTCGCCGATGGCCTGTGCGGCGGCCTGGTCGGCGCTGGAGAAGTCGGCGTCCAGCAGCCAGTTCCGACCGCTCTGGACCAGGCCGGCCGTGGTGAAGGCGCTCTGGTCCACCATCATCGGGCCGAAGGTGGTGAAGCCGCCGACCTCGATCTCGTGGCCGCCGACCGGGTCGATCCGCCAGTACGAGGCGGTCGGGTCGGTGGCCCGGTAGACGCCGGTGATCCGGACGGTCAGCGGCTTGCCGTCGACCCGGTCGGAGAGCCGGACCTCGGTGGGCAGGGCCTGCTCGGTCAGGCCGAGTCGGCGCAGCAGGCTCTGCGGGACGGCGGCTTCCGGCGCGGCGGACTGAACCGTCCCGGTGGCGGCTGCCGGCCAGGCGCCGGCGAGCAGTTGGACCCGGCGGCGGTCGAGGTCGGCGAGGACCGTCAGGTCGAGCTGGGCACCGGAGGCGGGGCCCGCCGTCGCGGCCGGGGCCGCCGTTCCGGCGGTGCCGGGGGTGCTGCCGCTCCCCGGGCTGCCGCTCGCCGCCGGACCGCCGGAGTCCGGCAGGCCGTAGGAGCGACTGCGCATCAGGCTGTCGGTGTGCACGGGCAGGTCGCCGAAGAGCTTCTGCCGGTAGCCGGCGAGCGCCTCCTCGTCCTTCGTCCGCTGGGCGAGTCCGTGCTCACCGGTCACCGCCACCGTGGTCCGCGCGTGACCGGGCCCTTGGAGTGCCTGCCGCAGGCCGGCCTCGCCGACACTGCTGTTGAAGGCCACCAAGGCGGTCAGCACGGACGTGGTGATCAGCACCGCAAACAGAACAGCGGCAGCCAGCGGCACTCGCCCGCGCAGTCGGCGCATGACGAAGCCGAGCATCAAGTTCCTCCCCCGGACCATGTCCCCGGTTGCATCCCGGTCCCGCTCGCCGATCCAGTCCGAGCACAAATCGGCCACAGACAGGCACATCGCGAGCACACCGGCGCATTGATCACCGGCTATCAGTCGCCGGATAGCGGACGATGCTGTCAGATTCGATCCAGGAACGGAAGGGACTTGCGCGAATCAAGTAAGCGGTGAACAAATTCCTTTCATTGGTAGCATCCCGGCCGGGGATGAGCCCATGCGAATGCCATGAACACTTCACAACCTCGGCTTCAGCGCGCTCCTTTGGCCGGGGGCACCGTCGTCACGGATTCCCTCCCGGGAACGTGAACCACCAGAGCAGTCATATCCGTAGAACCGGACGGGACCCGGAAGAAACCGGGTGACCACGCCCACAGGGGGACGTCACATGACGCAGCATCAGGCCGCCGCCACCACCGCCCCGCCGATGGTGGCCGTGACCGACCTCCGCCGGAGCTTCGGCACCGGCGAGCGGGCCGTGCACGCCCTGCGCGGCGTCTCGTTCACCGTGGGCCGTGGCGAGCTCGCCGCACTCAAGGGCCGCTCCGGCTCCGGCAAGACCACCCTGCTCAACCTCGTCGGCGGCCTGGACGCTCCGACCGGCGGCACCATCGCCCTGGACGGCGTCGACCTCGCCGGGCTGGACGAGGACGGTCGACTCGCCCTGCGGCGGGAGCGGATCGGCTTCGTCTTCCAGTCCTTCGGGCTGATCCCGATGCTCACCGCGGCGGAGAACGTCGGCGTACCCATGCGACTGCGCAAGGCCCCGGCCGCCGAACGCGAGGAGCGCGCCCACACCCTGCTCGCCCTCGTCGGCCTGGCCGACCACGCCAACCAGCGCCCCGGTGAACTCTCCGGCGGCCAGCAGCAGCGCGTCGCCATCGCCCGCGCGCTGGCCAACGAACCCAGCCTGATCATCGCCGACGAACCGACCGGTCAGCTGGACTCGGAGACCGGCCGCTCGATCATGGAGCTGCTCCGCGCGGTGGTGCGCAGCGAGGGCGTCACGGTGCTCGTCGCCACCCACGACCCGACGCTGATGGGGCTCGCCGACCGGGTGATCGAGGTCCGCGACGGCCGGATCATCGAGGAGGAGACGGAGCGCGCCGCGTAGCGGGGCGGGCCGTGGCACGGCCCTCGCGGTGGAGTGGGCCGCGCGTCCCGATGGTTCCGGAGCGCCGGAGCTTCACCTCGGGCCCCGGCCGGCCGCGTCTGCGCCACCGGACGCGTCGTCACCCCCCGCTCGACAGCTGCCACGAAGGTGGACGCCCGGTTCGACCCGGCGACCGCGTCCGCCTCGTCCCCCACCAGCCGGATGCGGGCGGGACTGCTGCGCCGGCGCTGGTCGAAGCCCTGGCTTTCTCGAGTTCGAGAGCAGCTGGCGACCGCAATCCAACACGGAATCCCGACCGTGGAAATCGATTAAGAATAGTGTGACAGTACGTCATTTCTTGGGATTCGTACGCGACTTGCCCTTCGCATTCGCGCCGGAAGTCGATTGTCAGTGCCCTGGGTTATGGTCGCCGACGACTCGCCGGAAACCGATCCCCGGAGGCCCGATGACGATCCGCTGCCGCATTTCCCGCGCCGTCCTGGCACTTGCCCGGAGAACGCGGTCGTGGGGGGGGGGGGGGGGGGGGGGCCCCCCCCCCCCCCCCCCCCCACGACCGTCACCTCATCCCCCGGACCGCCAGGGCCGTTCCGTCAGACCGCCGGGAAGATCTCCGCGTCCGGCTTCAGCAGCTGGCCGGGCGCCGGCGCGGTGCCGTCCACCAGGTAGCGGGTGACCAGCGCGTTCAGCGCCTTGCTGCGACCCACCGCGCAGTGCTCGATCGAGTCCACGCTGACCAGCACGGCGTTGCCCAGCTCCTGCTGCATCCGCTGGGCGAACTTGTACTGGGTGGCCGGGTCGTAGAGGTTGCCGATCACCATCACGGTGTTGGAGGTCTTCTTGTTCCACGGGCCGGAGAAGCGCTCGGCGTCCCGGGCCGGGGCCGGCCAGCTCGCGCACGCAGGCGCGTCGAAGGCCTGGTAGCGGCCGAAGGTCGGCGACTCCTTCTCCCAGACCTTGGCCGCGTTGGCGAACAGCCGGTCGTTGGAGGGGTACGGCTTGTCCTGGCAGTTGACGGCCATGTAGGAGTCGTCCGCGCCGTACTCGGAGTCGACCGGGGCCTCCCGCAGGGCCGCCCGCGGGACGTCCACCGAGAGCAGGTTGGCGTCCTCGTCCGAGACGTTCGCCTGCGGGGCCAGCAGGGTGGCCGCCTTCGGCTTCTGGAAGACCTGGTAGGTCGCCTGGAGCGACTTGGCCAGCGGGGCCAGCTTGGCCTGCGAGTACAGGGCGCTGGCCACCTCGCCGGTGAAGCTGCTCAGGGTGACCTTGGCACCGTTCGGCAGCGTGATCGGGCTGGTCCGCAGGTGGTCGCGGAGCTGGTCGAACTTGGCCCGGGTGTCACCCTCGCCGAAGGCGCAGCGCGGGGCACCGGCGGCCTGGCAGCGCTTCAGGAACTCGTCCAGGGCCAGCTCGAAGCCGCCCGCCCGCTGGCGGTCGTACTCCATGCCGTTGTGCAGGCGCAGGTTCGGGTCGACGTTGCCGTCGACGATGATCGCGCGGACCTTGTTCGGGTACATGTTGGCGTACGTCGAACCGATCAGGGTGCCGTAGGAGAACCCGGCGAAGGAGAGCTGGGAGTCACCGACGGCGCGGCGCATCCGGTCGAGGTCGCGGACCACGTTGATGGTCGACATGTGCTCGATCAGCGGGCCGGCGTTCTTGCTGCAAGCGTCGGTGTAGTCCTGGTCCGCGTCCAGCGTCCCGTTGATCTCGGCCTTGGTGACCGGGACTCCGACCATGCGGTCGTTGACCGCGTCGGCCTCCTCCTGGGTCTTGAAGCACTTGATCGGGTTGCTCCGGGCCACGCCGCGCGGGTCGAAGCCGATCAGGTCGAACTTGGACTGCACCTCCGTACCGAAGCGGTTGGTCGTCGCCCACAGGTAGCCACTGCCGCCCGGACCACCGGGGTTGAGGAACAGCGAGCCGATCCGCTTCGACGGGTCGCTCGCCCGTCGCCGCATCATGGCGATGCCGATCGTGTCACCCGACGGGTTGTCGTAGTCCAGCGGCACGGGGTAGACGGCGCAGTCATAGATGCCGGGGTCCGGCTTGGTCGGGTCGGGGTTGCAGGGCGTCCAGGCAACAGGGGCGACCTTCGCCTCGGCCAGGCCCGGCGCCTGGTCGAAGGGCGCCGCCGACGCGGCGACGGCGGTGCCGGTGACAAGGGCGAGCGCGCAGGTGACCGCTCCGGCCAACGTGGATATGCGGGACAAGGAACCTCCTCCGTACTGAAAGGGCGGCCCCAGCCTGTCAGTCTGAGATCTCCCTGTGAAGACCTGGGAGCGGCGCAATTCATTCTCCGGAGAGGCAAGGAGTCATGAAATATTCTGTGAATGAACCAACTTGACGGTTGATTGACCTGACATCAAATCATCGGGATCCGTCGACCGCCCCACCTCCGCCCGGATCGGCGATGCCGCGCCGCGCCGCGAATTTCCGTACGACCCGCGCCCCGGAATCACCCCTCATCGCCGAACGGGCCGGGCCCACCGCGACACGCGACGGCCGGCTATCCCGCGACCCGCGCAGGGCGGCCGCCACCAACCCCTGGACCTCGGCGACCCCGGGCCCGCCCCCGCCCACGAGCCGGTCGAGGACCAGGCCGTCGACACAGGCCAGCAGTGTGGCGGTCCGCCCGTCCGGGTCCGGTGCGCCCTGCGCGGCGAGGAACACCCGGACGGCGGCCCGACTCGCGTTCTCACGCGGCGCGAGGATCTCGCGCAGCTCGGGATCGCGCACGCTCTCTACCGCGCAGGAGTACCGGGCGAGCCCAGCCGTTCCGGGTCCGGGCGGGCTTCGACGACTCCGCCCTGGAGGCCGACCTCCCGGCGGCCGCCGACGGGATCAACAGCCGCGTCCGACGCCGCCTCTTCCCCGCCCACCCCGGGCCGGTCTACAGCGGCTCGACGGTGCTGCGGGCGATCACCGAACGCCCGATCGACGGGCTGAAGGCCGACTTCGAGCCGACCTGGGGCCACGGCGCCGAGTTCGGCCACATCGCCTTCCCGGACGGCACCGCCGAGTGGCACGCGGTCCTCAACGCCCCGGCCGGGGTCCGCTACCGGGACCCGCTGACCGAGGTCCGTCGCCGCTTCGCCCGCTGGCACGAACCGATCCCCTCACTGCCGGCCGCGACCCGGCCGGAGGCGGTGCTGCACCACGACGTCAACGAGCTGGTCACCCCGCTGCCGTCCTACGTCTCGGGCCGGGTCGCGCTGCTCGGCGACGCGGCGCACGCCATGACGCCCCACCTCGGCCAGGGCGCCTGCCAGGCCCTGGAGGACGCGGTGACCCTGGCGGCGGCGCTCGCCGAGGCCCGGACGGTCGAGGGCGCGCTCGCCCACTACGACTCGGCCCGCCGCCCGCGCAGCCAGGCCGTGGCCCGGGACGCCCGCCGGGCCGGCCGGATGGGCCGGCAGCTCGCCCACCCGCCGGCGGTCGGCCTGCGCAACGCCGCGATCCGGCTCACCCCGCCCGGCACGATGGTCCGCACCGTCCTCCGCCTCGCCGACTGGACGCCGCCCGCGATCACTCCCCGTGCCGCCTGGGCAAAACCTCACGTGGCACTTGACCGGCAATCAGGTTAGGCACCATATTACTTCTCGTGACCCAGCACTCCGAGAACGGCCCCACCGCCCCCAGTCTCGATCAGGCGCGCCGCCAGATCGCCCGCTACGGCCTCACGGCCGACCCGCAGGCGATCCTGGTCGCGGCCCGACTGATGGCGGCGGCCGCCCGGCTCGGTCAGGCCGGCGAGGTGCACTTCGGCCGCTTCGGCCTCTCCACCGGCCGCTACCGCCTGCTGGCGGACCTGGAGGACCACGGCGGGGAGAAGTCGCCCTCCCAGCTCGCGGCGAGTCTCGGCGTCTCCCGGGCGACCGTGACCGGGCTGGTCGACGGGCTGGAGCGGGAGGGCTTCGTGGCCCGTCGACGGTCCACCGAGGACGGCCGCGGCAACGTGGTGATCCTCACGGCCCGCGGCGCCGACCGGCTGCGCGAGCTGGCACCCGAACACTTCGCCCGGATGCAGGCGCTGGCCGGAGGCCTCTCCATCGAGGAGCGCGCCACCTTCCTCGACCTGCTGGCCCGACTGGTCGCCGGCGTCGACGCGCTCACCGAGGACTGACTCACACCCCGAGGGGCGACACCTGCCCGGGGACCCGACCTCACGCCCAGGCGGGCCGCCATCCGGCGACCCGCCTCCCCTCAGCCCCAATAGTTAGGCACCTAAGCACAAGCACTTGGGTGCCTCCCCACATACACCGGAGGAGATCCACCGATGAGCAAGAAGGCCCCCGGCGCTCCGCCGCCCTTCGTCCTGTGGCGCGAGGTCCTGGTCGCCTACGCCATGCCCGCCGCCATGGCCGGGACCGGCGGAGCCGTCACCGGCCAACCGCATCTGACGGCCGCCGCGTTCACCACCATCGGCGGCACCTCCGCCCTGGTGGCGGCGGCACTCGGCGCCACCCTGCGCCGCCGTCCCGTCCGCTCCCGCCCCGCCCGGACGCCGCGCGGGATCGCGTCCGCCGCCCTCGGCCTGGCGGCAGCCGCTCTCGGACTGGCCGTCGGCCTCGCCGCCGCCCGCTGGCTCCCGCAGGTCCCGGCACTCGCCGACAGCCCATGGCCGCACCGACTGCCGGTCGACCTGCCGGTCTCCTCGGCGATCGCCGCCACCATCACCACCTGGCACTGGCGCGGCAGCCGCGCGGCCCGTACGGGGCACCACCGACTCTCCACCGCACCCCGACCCACGCCCCAGCCCCAGCCCCAACCCGAAAGGCAGACGTCATGATCGTCATCATGGGCGCCACCGGCGCCACCGGCGGCGCCGCCCTGCGCAGCCT
Source organism: Kitasatospora sp. NPDC056651 (assembly GCF_042792155.1). Lineage (NCBI taxonomy): Bacteria > Bacillati > Actinomycetota > Actinomycetes > Kitasatosporales > Streptomycetaceae > Kitasatospora > Kitasatospora sp. NPDC056651. The sequence continues at coordinate 42,419 of NZ_JBHTWX010000046.1, forward strand.
CGCCGCCCTCGGCGCACCGAGCCGTGCGCTCAGCCGCGACCCGGCCCGGCTGGCCGCCTCGCTCGACGAGCGCACCCTCGCCCGGACCGCCGTCCTGCCGGTCGAGGCCGCCGACCCGGCCTCCCTGCGCGCGGCCTTCCGCGGCGCGCGCCGGCTCTTCCTCACCATGGCCAACGGCCCTCGGCAGGTCCAGCACGAGCTGAACGCGATCGAGGCGGCGGTCGACTGCGGCGTGGAGCACGTCGTCAAGGTCTCCGCGCCCGCCGCCGAGCCGGACTCCCCCGTCGGCGTCTCCCGCGGCCACCATCTGATCGAGGAGCGGCTGCGCTCCTCCGGCATCACCACCACCGTCCTGCGGCCGTACGCGTTCATGCAGAAGCTGCTGCTCCTGGCGCCCGGCATCGCCGCCGCCGGAGTGGTGCACGGCGCCCTCGGGCAGGCGCGGTGCAACTACGTCGACGCCCGGGACATCGGGGACGCCGCCGCCGAGGTGCTCACCCGCCCCGAACCGGCCTCCGGCAGCATTCCGCTCACCGGCGGACGGGCCTACAGCCACCCGGAGCTCACCGCACTGCTGGGAGAGCTGCTCGGCCGGCCGGTCCGCTACCTCGACCTGAGCCCGTCCGAGCTGCACACCCATCTGGTCGACCGGGCAGGGATGCCGCACTGGCTGGCCACCCACGTGGTGGAGATCCAGCAGCTCGCGGTGGTCCGCGAGGAGACGCCGGACGACGCCTTCCAGCGCCTCACCGGACGCGCCCCACGCACCCTGGAGGCCTTCCTCGCCGAGAACCTGCACCGGTTCCGCTGACCGCCGCGCGGGGGTGGCGGGCCGGGACCGGACCGGAAACATCCGGCCCGGAGAGCCCGGCCCGCCGCCCCGCCACCCAAAGAGAGCAGCATTCACTGTGGCGTGGATCACGGTCGGAAAGTGAATCTGATGCTCCGTCAATTCGACTGACAGCTCATCACATCGATTTCAACGAGCCTCAGTTGTTGCCTGATGATCCGTCAGATTTGGCCGTTCCTGCGCCAGTTGGGCCGAGTTCCCGGTCCTGCCTGGTCGCCGCCCCGGGGCTACCATCAGTCGGGTTGTCCGCTCCGGCCCCGGAGTGGGGTCACCCGATCAGGCGGTGCTCCCACCGCCCCAGGGGCCGGGCATCGGTCGGAACGGGGCGAGGACGAGGAGCGCACGGCTGCCATGACAGCTGAACCGAGCCACCCGCAGCAGGACGCCACGCCACCGCAGGAGCCGACACCGCGGATGCAGGCGTCACAGGAGCCGGCGCCACACGAGCCGACGGCGCAGGCCGAACCCGCGCCCGGAGAGCCCGCCCAGCCCGCCCAGGCGCAACCGGAGCAGCCGGAGCAGCCGCTCGCCCTGTTCCCCGGCCGCCCGGCCGCCGCCCCGCGCACCCTGATCGACGTGCTGGACGCCACCGTGCGCGCCCACCCCGACGAAGCCGCCCTGGACGACGGCCACGCCGTGCTCAGCTACCGCGCGCTGGCCGCCGAGGTCGAGCAGCTGCGTCGCCGCCTCGCCGCCGTCGGCATCGGCCCGGGCGACCGGGTCGGCGTCCGCGTGCCCTCCGGCACCAACGACCTGTACGTCTCGATCCTCGCCGTGCTCGCCGCCGGGGCCGCCTACGTCCCGGTGGACGCCGAGGACCCGGACGAACGCGCCGAGCTGGTCTTCGGCGAAGCCGTCGTCGCCGCCGTGCTCGGCGCCGACCGCAGCCTCGCCGTCCCCGTGGAGCGCGCACCCGCCCTGGAGCGCCGCCCCACCCCGGCCGACGACGCCTGGATCATCTTCACCTCCGGGTCGACCGGCAAGCCCAAGGGCGTCGCCGTCACCCACCACAACGCCGCCGCCTTCGTGGATGCCGAGGCCGCGCTCTTCCTCCAGGAGGAGCCGATCGGCCCCGGCGACCGGGTGATGGCCGGCCTCTCGGTGGCCTTCGACGCCTCCTGCGAGGAGATGTGGCTGGCCTGGCGGCACGGTGCCTGCCTGGTGCCGGTCCCCCGCTCCCAGGTCCGCAGCGGCGCCGACCTGGGCCCCTGGCTGGCCGAGCAGGAGATCACCGTGGTCTCCACCGTCCCGACCCTGGCCGCGCTCTGGCCGGCCGAGGCGCTCAACGAGGTCCGGCTGCTGATCTTCGGCGGCGAGGCCTGCCCGCCCGAGCTGGTGCAGCGACTGGTCACCGAGGGCCGCGAGGTGTGGAACACCTACGGCCCCACCGAGGCCACCGTGGTCGCCTGCGCCGCCCTGCTGACCGGCGAGGGCCCGGTGCGGATCGGCCTGCCGCTGGACGGCTGGGACCTCGCCGTGGTGGACGAGGCCGGACTGCCGGTGGCCGCCGGCGGCACCGGACAGCTGGTGATCGGCGGCGTGGGCCTGGCCCGCTACCTCGACCCGGAGAAGGACGCCGAGAAGTACGCGCCACTGCCCTCGCTGGGCTGGGAGCGCGCCTACCGCAGCGGCGACCTGGTCCAGGCCGACCCGGCCGGCCTGCTGTTCCTCGGCCGCACCGACGAGCAGATCAAGCTGGGCGGCCGCCGGATCGAGCTCGGCGAGGTCGACGCGGCCCTCCAGTCGCTGCCCGGCGTGGCGGGCGCGGCGGCGGCCGTCCGGACCGCGCGCGGCGGCAACCAGCTGCTGGTCGGCTACCTGGTGGTCCAGGACGGCTTCGACCGCGAGCAGGCGGTCGAACGGCTGCGCGCCGAGCTGCCCGCCGCCCTCGTCCCGCTGCTGGCCACGGTCGACACCCTGCCCACCCGGACCTCCGGCAAGGTCGACCGGGCCGCCCTGCCCTGGCCGCTGCCCGAGCTGGAGACCGCCGGGCCGGCCGAGCAGCTGTACGGCACCGAGGCCTGGCTGGCCGAGCAGTGGTCGGAGATCCTCGGCGTCCGGGTCACCGGCCCGCGCGACGACTTCTTCGCGATCGGCGGCGGCAGTCTGGCCGCCGCCCGGTTGACCACCCTGCTGCGCACCCGCTACCCGAGCGCGGCCGTGCTGGACGTCTACCAGCACCCGACGCTGCGCAAGCTCGCCCGGCACCTGGAGCGCAGCGCCGGCGAGAGCGGCGAGGCCCGGACCATCACCCTGGTGCCGACCAGGGCCAAGCTGCTCCAGCTGCTCCTGCTGATCCCGCTGTTCACCGTGGTCGGCCTGCGCTGGACGGTCGCCCTGCTGGCCGCCGGGAACCTGCTCGGCCACCTCGGCGACTACCCGTGGGCGCCCACCGCCTCCTGGTGGTGGGTCGGCGCGGGCGCGCTCGCGCTGTACACCCCGCCCGGCCGGCTGGCGATCGCGGCGGGCGGCACCCGGCTGCTGCTGCGCGGCCTGCGCCCGGGCAGCCACCCGCGCGGCGGCTCCGTCCACCTGCGGCTGTGGACCGCCGAGCGGCTCACCGAGCTGAGCGGCGCGGACTCGCTGTCCGGCGCCTGGCTGGTGCGCTACGCCCGGGCGCTGGGCGCCAAGGTCGGGCCCGAGGTGGACCTCCACTCGCTGCCGCCGGTCACCGGGATGCTGAAACTGGGCCGCGGCTGCGCGGTCGAGGCCGAGGTGGACCTGTGCGGCTACTGGCTGGACGGTGACCGGCTGCTGGTCGGCTCGGTCAAGATCGGCTCCGGTGCCGTGGTCGGCACCCGTTCGACGCTGCTGCCCGGCGCCCGGGTCGGCAAGCGCGCCCAGGTGGCGGCTGGCTCCAGCGTCACCGGCCAGGTGCCGACCGGCCAGCGCTGGGGCGGCGCACCGGCCGTGAAGCTGGGCCGCGCCGAGCGCAGCTGGCCCAAGGAGCGCCCGGCGCGCCGGGCCCGCTGGGCCTCGCTGTACGGCGCCAGCGGTGCCGTGCTCGGTCTGCTCCCGGCCCTGCCCGCGCTCGCCGCGCTGGCCGTGCTCTCCCGGTTCGTCGAGCAGGGCCAGAGCCTCGGCCCGGCCCTCGGCGGCGCGCTGCTCGGTCTGCTCCCCGCGACGCCGGCGTTCGGCGCGGTGTACGCGGCGCAGCTGGTGGTGCTGGTCCGGCTGCTGAGCATCGGCCTGGTGCCCGGGACGCACCCGCTGCACGGCCGGGTCGGCTGGCAGGCGTGGACCGTCACCCAGCTGATGGACCGGGCCCGCGAGGTGCTGTTCCCGCTCTACGCCGGGCTGGTCACCCCGGTGTGGCTGCGCGCCCTCGGGATGCGGGTCGGCCGGCACGCGGAGGTGTCCACGGTGCTGGCCCTGCCCAGCCTGACCACGGTCGGCGATGGCGCGTTCCTGGCCGACGACACCCTGATGGCCCCGTACGAACTGGGCGGCGGCTGGGTGCGGCTCGGTGAGGCGAAGGTCGGCGAGCGGGCGTTCCTCGGCAACTCGGGGATGACCGCGCCGGGCCGCTCGGTGCCCAAGCGCGGCCTGGTGGGCGTGCTGTCGGAGACGCCCGCGAAGGCGAAGAAGGGCGGCTCGTACCTGGGCATGCCCCCGATGCGGCTGCCGCGCTCGGCGGACCAGGCCGACCAGAGCCTGACCTACGAGCCGCCGGCCCGGCTGCTGTGGGCGCGCGGGCTGGTGGAGATCACCCGGCTGGTGCCGGTGCTGGCCTCGGCGGCGCTGGGCCTGCTGACCGTGGCGGCGCTGTCCTGGCTGGCGGCCGGATCGCCGCTGACCGCCGCGTTGCTGTCGGGCCTGGTGCTGCTCGCCGCCGGCGCGGTGGCCTGCGTGGTCTCGGCGGCGGCGAAGTGGCTGCTGGTCGGGCGGTTCCGGGCGGTGGAGCACCCCCTGTGGAGCGGCTTCGTGTGGCGCAACGAGCTGGCGGACACCTTCGTGGAGATGCTGGCGGTGCCGTGGCTGGTCGGCGCGGTGCCCGGCACCCCGGTGCTGAACCTGTGGCTGCGCTCGCTGGGCGCACACGTCGGCCACGGCGTCTGGTGCGAGAGCTACTGGCTGCCGGAGGCGGACTTGGTCACCCTCGGTGACGGGGTCACCATCAACCGGGGCTGCGTGGTGCAGACGCACCTCTTCCACGACCGGATCATGCGGATGGATACTGTGGTCCTCCGCGAGGGCGCCACCCTGGGCCCGGGCGGCATCGTGCTGCCCGGCAGCACGGTGGGCGCGCGCAGCACGCTGGGCCCGGCCTCGCTGGTGATGCGCGCCGAGTCCGTCCCCGCCGACACGCGGTGGCTGGGCAACCCGATCGAGGCGTGGCAGACCACGTCGTGACCATCTCTCCGACCCCCCGTCCCGGCCCGCAGGAAGCGCACGCCCCCGTGAAGTCCAAGCACGCCCCCGAGGCCGCCGGTGCCCCGGACCCGTACTTCCCGAACAGCGGCGACCACCGCTACCGGGTGCACCGCTACGAGCTGGCGCTGGACTACCGGCCCGGTCCCAACCGGCTGGCCGGCTCGGCCCGGCTGAGCGCGGTGGCGGACGCGCCGCTGGCGGAGTTCGCGCTCGACCTGGCCGAGTTCCGGATCGGCCGGGTGCTGGTCGACGGCCGGACCGCCCGCTACACCCACCGCGCCGGCAAGCTGCGGATCCGTCCGGCCAGGGCGCTGGCGCCGGGCGCGGCGTTCACCGTCGAGGTGCACTACACCGGCAACCCGCGCCCGGTGCGCAGCCCGTGGGGCGGCCTGGGCTGGGAGGAACTGACCGAGGGCGCGCTGGTGGCGAGCCAGCCGGTCGGCGCGCCGTCCTGGTTCCCCTGCAACGACCGGCCCGCCGACAAGGCGACCTACCAACTGGCCGTCACCACGCCCTCCCCGTTCACCGTGGTCGCGAGCGGCCGGCTGCTGACCCGCACCACCAAGGCGTCCAGCACCACCTGGGTGTACGAGCAGAGCGCGCCGACCCCGACGTACCTGGTGACGGTGTCGATCGGGCACTACCGGCCGGTGCCGCTGGCGGTGCGTCCGGCCGTGCCGCAGTCCGGGTACGTGCCGGAGCGCCTGGCCGACGCGTTCGCCCGGGACTTCGCCCGGCAGCCGGAGATGGCGGCGTACTTCGGCGAGGTCTTCGGGCCGTACCCGTTCGGCGAGTACGCGGTGGTGGTCGCGGACGAGGAGCTGGACGTCCCGGTGGAGGCGCAGGGCGTCGCCACCTTCGGCACCAACCACCTCGGCGGCGGCTGGGAGCGCGAGCGGCTGATCGCCCACGAGCTGGCCCACCAGTGGTTCGGCAACAGCGTCACGATCGCCGACTGGCGGCACATCTGGCTCAACGAGGGCTTCGCGAAGTACGCGGAGTGGCTCTGGTCCGAGCACTCCGGCGGTCCGGGCGCGGCGGTGCACGCCGCGGCCGCCCACCGGCTGCTGGCCGGGCTGCCGCAGGACCTGCGGCTCGGCGATCCGGGCCGGAGGCTGATGTTCGACGACCGGCTGTACCAGCGCGGCGGGCTGGTGGTGCACGCGCTGCGGCGGACGCTCGGCGAGGACGCGTTCTTCGCGATGCTGCGGGACTGGACCGGTGCCTACCGGCACGGCGTGGTCTCCACCGCCGACCTGCGCGCGCACGCCGCCCGGTACACCACCCTCCCGCTCGGCCCGCTCTTCGAGGCCTGGCTGGAACTGCCGGAGCTGCCGCCGCTGCCGGACTGAGCGGGCGGCGCGGCCCGGGGCCCCGCCGTTCCCGCAGGTCCGGGGCCGGCTCTCCGCCGGTTCTCCGCCGGTTCTCCGTCGGCTCTCGGTCGATCGTCCGCCGAGTCGTCCGCGGGCTTGTTCGATCGGTCTTATTCGGTCGGCCCCGGACCGGGGCTGGGCTACTGTGCGTACCCATGCCGATGAGTCCAGAAGCCCACATGACCGACCTGCCCAACGAGCTGCTGCCCGCCACCCGCCGGGCCCTGCTGCACCGGCTCGCCGTCGCCCAGGCCGAGGGGCGCACGCCCTCGATGGTCGCCGGGGTGGTTCGCGACGGGCAGCCGGTGTGGAGCGGCGCCCGCAGCATGGCCGACGGGCACGCGCCGACCCCGGACGTCCAGTACCGGATCGGCTCGCTCACCAAGACCTTCGTCGCCGTGCTGGTGCTCCGGCTGCGCGACGAGGGCCTGCTCGACCTCGCCGACCCCCTCTCCCGCCACCTGCCCGGCACCCCGGCCGACGACGCGACGGTCGCCCAGCTGCTCTCGCACTCCGCCGGTCTGGCCGCCGAGACCCCGGCCCCGTGGTGGGAGCGGACCGAGGGCTCGTTGCGGCCCGACCTCGGCGACCTCCTGGAGGCCGAGCGGCCGCTGGTGCACCCGGCGGGCCGGGTGCACCACTACTCCAACCCCGGCTACGCGCTGCTCGGCGCGCTGGTGGCGCGGCTGCGCGGTGAGCCGTGGAGCGAGGTCCTGCGCCGCGAGGTGCTGGCCCCGCTCGGCATGGACCGCACCACCCTGCTGCCCGAGCAGCCGCACGCCGGGGGCTTCGCCGTCCACCCGTGGGCCGACGTCATGCTGCCCGAACCGCTCACCGACACCGGCCTGATGGGCCCGGCCGGCCAGCTCTGGTCCACCGGAGCCGACCTGGCCCGATGGGCGGCCTTCCTCGCGGCCGGCGACGACAAGGTGCTGTCCGCCGCCACGCTCGCCGAGATGCGCCGCCCGGCCGTGGCCCCGGACGACGGCGAATGGACGAGCGGCTACGGCCTCGGCCTCCAACTGCGCCGCCACGAGGGCCGGCTGCTGTTCGGGCACACCGGCTCGATGCCCGGTTTCACCGCGGGGCTGTGGATCAGCGAGGCCGACGGTCTCGCCGCGTACGCCCTCTCCAACGCCACCAGCGGCGGCAATGCCCCGTCGCTGGCCGCCCAGTTGATCGCCCTCACCGCCGAGCTCGAACCCCGGCTGCCCGAACCGTGGCGCCCGCTGGCCGAGGCGGTGGACCCGGAGCTGCTGGAGATCACCGGCCCCTGGTACTGGGGCGCCGCGCCGGCCGCCCTGCGGCTGCGGCCCGGGCGGGTCCTGGAGCTCACCCCGCTCACCGGCGCCGGCCGGGGCTCTCGCTTCCGGCCCGAACCGGACGGCACCTGGACCGGCGTGGAGAACTACTACGCGGGCGAGACCCTGCGGGTGGTCCGCCACCCGGACGGCACGGTCAGCCACCTCGACGTCGGCTCCTTCGTCTACACCCGCGAGCCGTACGGCCCGACCGGCGCCGTTCCGGGCGGGGTCGACGCGGAGGGCTGGCGGGCGTTCTGAGCACGCGTCGAGGGGCGTGACGGCGCCGCCGCGCGCGACGGCGTCCGAGGGGGCGACGACGTCCCGGGGCGCGACGGCAGGAACGCGCGGATCGCGACGACAGGGGCGTACGCCGCGGGAACGGGCGGGCGCCCCCGAAGGCCAGGGGCGTACGGTGCTGCCGTACGCCCCTGCGGTCCGTGTTGTCCACCCCCGGCAGACGAGCGGCGGGTGCCGGGCACGTGACCGGCGCGCCACGGGTGGTCCCATTCAACAGGTGCACATCTGCGCTCCCCCGGGCCGCAACATGAATGCCAACCGGCTCGGAGAGACATACGGGGACCGGTTCGCGTCCTTGCCCTACCGCCTGCGGACCGGGACGGTGCCCTGGTGATCCACGGCACCGCCGATCGTGCTGCCCTGGAGGGTCTGCCATGACCACCGTCCCCACGTACGCTCCGTCCGCAGTCGCCCCCACCCACAACGCCCCGGCGGTCCCCGCGCCCCGCCCCCGGCCCGCCGCCCCCGCCGCCTACACCGTGTCCCTCGCCCGTGACGAGGACGACGTGCGGGCCGCCCAGCGGCTGCGCCACCAGGTCTTCGGCGCCGAGCTCGGCGCCGTCCTGCGCAGCCCGGTCGCGAACCTGGACGTCGACCCCTTCGACGAGTACTGCGACCACCTGCTGGTCCGCGAGGGCGAGGACGGCGCCGTCGTCGGCACCTACCGGCTGCTGCGCCCCGAGGCCGCCCGCCGGGCCGGCCGGCTGTACTCCGACGGCGAGTTCGACCTCTCCGCACTGGCGCCGGTCCGCCCCGGCCTGGTCGAACTCGGGCGCTCCTGCATCCACCCGGACCACCGAGGCAACGGCGCCGTCATCAACCTGATGTGGGGCGGCATCGCGCGCTACCTGGCGGACACCGGCAACACCTGGGTCGGCGGCTGCTGCTCGATCGAGCTGACGGACGGCGGCGCCACCGCGGCCCGGGTCTGGGACGCCGTCAGCGCCAAGCACCTGGCCCCCGCGGAGTACCGGGTCACCCCGCACCGCCGCTGGGAGGCCACCGGGGTGCCGCGCGCCGAGCGCGGCCCGCTGCCGGCCCTGCTCCGCGGCTACCTGCGGCTGGGCGCCTGGGTCTGTGGCGAGCCCGCGTACGACCCTGACTTCGACTGCGCCGACCTGTACGTGCTGCTGTCGCTGGAGCGCACCGACCCGCGTTACCTGCGGCACTTCCTGTCCGGGGTACCCGCCTCGGGTACCCCGGGCGCCTCGTCGTGAGCGTCTGGCTGCCCACCGCGACCTGCCGGCCCGAGACCTGTCTGGCCGAACCCGCGCCGGAGGTCTCCCACCCCCGGCGGGCGCTGCGGCTGACCGGCTGCCTGGCGGCGATGCTGGCCGGGGTGGTGCTGGGCGTGCCCGCCCGGCTGCTCCCGTACGACGCCCGGATCCGGCTGGTCCGGCTCTGGGCACGGGTGGTGCTGCACACCCTCGGGGTGACCGTCCACCTCACCGGGCCGGACCGGCCGGGCCTCGGAGTGGACGGCGGGACGGGCGGCGGAGCGGGCGGCAAAGCGACCGGCGGAGCGGGCGGGCGGGGGTACGGCGGGGTGCTCGTGGTGGCCAACCACGTGTCCTGGCTGGACATACCGCTGGTCGCCGCCGGGTGCCCGGGCCGCTCGTTGGCCAAGACCGAGGTCCGGCAGTGGCCGGTGCTCGGCCCGCTGGCCGCCTGGTACGGCGCCGTCTTCCTGGACCGCGACCGGCTGCTCACCCTGCCGGACACCGTGGCGGCCGTGGCCGAGGTGCTGCGCTCCGGGCAGCCGGTGATCGTGTTCCCGGAGGGATCCACCTGGTGCGGGCGGGAGAGCGGCCGGTTCCGGCCCGCACTGTTCCAGGCGGCGGTGGACGCGGGCGCCGACGTCCAGCCGGTGACCATCCGTTACCGGCTGGCGGACGGGCGGCCGACCAGCGTGCCCGCCTTCATCGGGGACGACGGACTGCTCACCTCGCTCGCCCGGGTGGTCGCGGCCCGCGGGCTGGTCGCCGACGTGACCTTCCTGCCGCCGATCCCCCCGCCCGGCCCGCAGCCCCACCGGGCGGGGGCCCGGCGCGAGCTGGCCCGCAGGGCGCAGGCGGCGATCGAAGGCGTCCGCTGACGGGGCGGCCGCCGAGGCGACAGACGTGGCTGCCGGCCGGACGGGCGAGCCCCGGGCCGAGCGGTCGGCCCGGCGAGCGGTCAGGCAAGCGGTCAGGCGGAGCGGGCCCCGGCCGGCTCCGCCGGGCGCGGAGGAGCGGCCTCCGGCGGGGCGATCGGGCGCGCCCGGTTGAGCAGGACGGCGACCAGGACGGCGGTGACCGCGAGCGCCAGCGCCCCGCAGCGCACGGCGAGGTGGATGCCGTCGACGAAGGCGCCGTCCACCGCCTCCTGGAGCGGAGCGGGCAGTGCCGCGGCCCCGCCACCACCGCCGTGCCCCGCGCCGGTGGGCGCGTCCGCGATCGGGCCGACGGCGTCCGACGGGACGCCGAGCCGGTGCAGGGCCGAGGTCAGCTCACCGGTCATCCGGTTGGTCAGCACGGCACCGAGCACCGCGATTCCGAGCACACCGCCGAGCTCCCGCAGGGTGTTGACGGTCGCCGACGCCATGCCGGTCTGTGCCGGGGCCACCCTCTGGAGCACCGCGACCGAGACCGGGGTGAAGGTCAGTCCCATCCCGAAGCCCATCGCGACCAGCGTCCACAGGTACTCCGGGTAGTGGGCGTGGTCGCCGTAGAGCGACAAGCCGCCGAGGCCGAGCGCGCACAGCGCGAGGCCGAGCACCATCGGCGGCCGGGGACCGTACCGGGCGGCGAGCCGACCGGACAGCGGGCCGGCGATCACCAGCATCGCGGTCATCGGCAGCCCGCCGTACCCCGCGCCGGACGGGGACCAGCCGAGGACGCCCTGCATCATCAGCGGCAGGAAGAACAGCGCCCCGAACATCCCGAAGCTCACCATGAACCCGCTGAGCAGCGCGCCGCTCAACGCACCGTCACGGAACAGCCGCAGCTCCAGCATCGGCTCGGTCAGCCGCAGTTCGAGCAGCAGGAACCCGACCAGCAGGGCCAGGGCGACAACTCCGCAGCCGACCACCCGGGGGTCGGTCCAGCCCCGCGACGGGCCCTCGATCAGGGCGTAGACCAGGAGGCCTAGGCCTGCCGCCGAGAGCGCGAACCCGCCGAAGTCGATCCGTCGGGCGCGCGGCGGGATCTCCGGCAGGACCTTGGCGGCGAGCACCACTCCGGCCACGCCGATCGGCACGTTGATCCAGAACACGCTCGCCCAGCCGAGGTGCTCGACCATCGGGCCGCCGATCACCGGACCGATCGAGAGGCCGATGGCGGACACCCCGGACCACACGCCGATGGCCTTGGCCCGTTCGCGCTCGTCGGTGAAGACGTGCCCCAGCAGGGTCAGGCTGCCGGGGGTGAGCAGTGCGGCCCCGACCCCCTGGACCATCCGGGCCGCGACGAGAACCCCGATCGTTCCGGCGAACGCGGCCATTGCCGAGCCCGCCGTGAACAGGCCCAGGCCCAGCACGAACATCCGGGTGCGGCCGTAGCGGTCGCCCAGCGCGCCACCGGTCAGGACGAGTGCGGCGTAGACCAGGCTGTACCCTTCCGCGACCCACTGGAGGCCGCTGATCCCGGCGTCCAGCTCCTGCCCGATGCGCGGCAGCGCGACATTGACGACGACGTTGTCCAGCATGGCCATGAACATGGCAACACAGAGCGTCAACAGCGCCAGCCGTTTCCGGCGCATGCTCGACTCCCCCATGGAGATCCCTCCCGATCGCTCGCCCCTAACAGTGTTAGGGCTCGGTGTGACACGCACAGAGTGCCCCTAACACTGTTAGATTGCAAGTCGTATCCATGACCTGGGGGTTCGCCCCCGGAGCGGGTCGTGGCACTGTTGGTCCACCGGACTGTTGGTCCGCCACACTGTCGATCCGCGAACCGCACCGGTCCGCCCCACCGCTGGAGGCCTCCGCACAGCCATGCCGGAGAACGACGACGCGACCCCCGCCCTCACCCGGGAGGCCCTCACCCAGGCCGCACTGCGCGTACTGGAACGGGATGGCCTGGACGGGCTGTCGATGCGCAAGGTCGCCGCCGAGGTCGGCGTCAAGGCCGCCTCCCTGTACTGGCACGTCCGCAACAAGCAGGAGCTGCTCGACCTGCTCAGCGACGCGCTCCTGGCGTCGGCCGAACCCCCGCCTCGCCAGGACGACTGGCGGTCGGAACTGCACGAGTACTGCTCCCGCTACCGCCGGCTGCTGCTCGACAACCGCGACGCCGCCAAGGTCGTCGCCGGCCGCCTCGCCCCGGGACCGTGCCTGCTCAACCTGATGGAGGACCAGCTCGACCGGCTCCGCTCCGCCGGGTTCTCCGACGCCGACACGGCCATGGCCAGCTACCTGCTGGGCGCCTTCGTCCAGGGCTTCGTACTCCAGGAGCAGTCGCCGATCTCGGCCGCCGAGGTGCTCGGCACCAGCCGCCGGGAGATCGCCGACGCCGCCGGGGACGTCTTCCGCGGCCTGCCGACGGAGACCTACCCCAACCTCGTGGCCCTGGCCGACCACCTCACCGGGCCCGACATGGACGCCCGCTTCGAGTTCGGCCTGCACCGGATCCTCGACGGCCTCGCGGCCCTGCTGCCGCCGGAGCGGCGCTGACCCGCCCACCCCGAGCGCCCCCACAACCACCCGACCTGCGGCGATGCTCCGACAACCCGGTACGATCACCGCCGGGTCAAGGACGGGCGAAGCGCGAGGTGCGGGCATGGCCGGGGACCGGGCAACAGGCCGGGCGACAGGAGAGCCGACCGGCCATCAGCCCGGGGACCCGACACCGGTCCCCGGCGGACAGGTCGGTCTGATGGAGGGCGCCGCCCGGAAGACCATGGGCTGCCTCGGCGAGCTGGTCTTCGAATTCGTCGGCGGAATCGCGCTCCTCGCCCTGACCACGGCCTCACTCGCAGGGGCCTTCGTCCTCGCGCAGGTGCTGTACGCGGCCAGCCCCGTCGGTGCGTACGCCCTCGCCGTCCTCGGCCTGCTCGGGCTCGTCCACGGAATCCGCCACCGGCGCAAGCCGGAGGAGCAGCGCACCAGGATCGGGCGGATCACCGCCGCGGTGACCGGCACGATCGGCCTCTGGCTGGTCCTCTGTGTCGGATTCGCCTCCTTCGACACCGCCTTCGGGCTGGACCTCGGGATCTGACGCCGGGATCTGACGCCGGGATACGCTCACCGGAACCAGTCGGCGTGACCCAGGGGGAGTTCACCGGTGGCCGAGCTCCACCCCCTCCACGAGCCCTACGCCCAGGGACTGTTGGACGTCGGCCACAGCCCGGGCTCCCGGCGGTACTTCGACCCGCGGCGCCACCACGAGTCCGGCCACACCGGGAGCCCGTGGATGGGGGAGGCGGTCCTGGCCGCGATCGAGCGCTTCGCCTGAGCGTCCGCAGACCGCGGAGTCGGTTGGGCCGTTCCGATGAATGGTCCGGACCGAGGAGGGCCTTCCGAAAGCCCTACCATACGACGCATGATCGCCTACGTCCCAGCCGCCCTGTTCTTCGTGTTGTTCGGAATCGGGGTACTGCGCGACCGCCGTCAGTTCAGCAACGCCGTCCTGCTCGGCATCGCCGTCTCCCTCCTCACGCTCCCCGTGCTCGCCGAACTCGCCAAGGCGCCCAACCTGGTGGTGGAGATGGTGGCCGTGGCCATCATCCTGCTGCCCGCCCTCGGCACGGTGGCCCTGGTCTGGTTCCTGCTCGCCAACGGCATGACCATGATCCGCAAGGAGGGCCGCCGACCGGCCAACCTGCTCTCGCTGCTCGCCGGACTGGGCATCCTCGGGGTCATCGGGCTGCTGATCGCCGCCGTGATCGTCCACTCGCGGCAGCTGGCCGCCCTGGCCGGCACCGCCGTCCTGGTCGTCGGCTACATCTCCTTCCTGTTCACCTGCTTCGTCGGCTACGCCTTCCTGTACGGCCGCCACCGGCCGCGCGGGAACGTGGACTTCGTGGTCGTGCTCGGCTCCGGGCTGATCGGCGGCGAGCGCGTTCCGCCGCTGCTGGCCAGCCGGCTGAACCGCGGCCGCGAGGTGTACGAGGAGCAGGCCGCGCGCGGCAACCCGCCGGTGCTGATCACCTCCGGCGGCCAGGGACCGGACGAGAAGCTGCCGGAGTCCCATGCGATGGCCGACTACCTGGTCGAGCGCGGCTTCCCCGCGGAGCACATCGAGCGGGAGGACCGCTCGCGCACCACCGAGGAGAACCTCCTCTTCAGCAAGGCCATCATGGAGCAGGCCAAGCCCGACTACCGCTGCGTCGTGGTCACCAACAACTTCCACGCCTTCCGGGCCGCGCTGCTCGCCCGCCAGACCGGCGTCAACGGACACGTCTTCGGCTCGCCCACCGCCCGGTACTACTGGCCGAGCGCGACCATCCGCGAGTTCGCCGCGATCTTCCTGTCGCACAAGCTGATCAACTTCGGGATCTGCGGCTTCATCGCTCTCTGCGGCGCGATCGCGGCCCTCTGAGCCGCCCCGGGGCCTCGACTCCCCGGGACTTCCCGGGCCGGGCCCCGGCCGCCGCGACGGGCGCGACGGCCGGGGCCCGCCCGTTCCGGTACGGACGCGACGGCTGCCGGGCGACCGGCCGTCCCGGGGCGGACCGCCAGGCCTGGGGTGGGGCCTCAGGCCGGCGGGCAGGGCCTCAGGATGAAGGGCGGGGCGCCAGGATGGCACAGGTCGTGGTGGCGTGCGCGTAGAGCTTGCCGTTCTCCGCGCCGATCACCCTGGCCTCGGCGGTCGCCATCGTCCGGCCGAGGTGCAGCACCACGCCCTCGCAGCGCACCGGCCCCGAGTCGGCGAAGAGCGGGCGCAGCATGTGGACGTTCAGCTGGGTGGTGGTGTAGCCCACCCCGGCCGGCAGCCTGCTCAGCACGGCGCAGCCGAGCGCCGAGTCGAGCACGGTGGCCAGGTAGCCGCCGTGCACGGTGTTCATCGGATTGTGGAGGTGGTCCCCGGGTTCACCCTCGAACACCGCCGTTCCGGGCTTCACTTCGGTCAGGTGGAAGCCCATGGTGCTGCAGATCGAGGGCTCCGGGATTCGCCCGGCGATCCACTCCAGCAGGAACTCCTCTCCGGTCAGCTGGGCGTACTCGGCGATCGGCGGGCCGGGTATCCAGATGTGGGTGCGGACGCGCTGCTCCGGGGTGCTCGTGGGTGGCCGGCCGTCGGCGAACTCATCGGTGGTCATGGGATCAACCTGCCCGTTCCGGCCGTGCGCCTCAAGTGCGTTCCCGCGTACCGCAGGTGAGGCCTCCGGCTGAGCACGCCGGCTACGGCGCCGCCGAGCCATGGCGGCCCGCGACATGCCCTGCCGGTGGACCCCGGATGACCACCACATGGCCCCGGGGCGACACGCGCGCCACGCTGCACGGAACCAGCCCCCACTCCTCCCCCACCCAGGAGCCTTCATGCCACTGCGCCCCACCGCCGCGGCACTGCTCGCGGCCGCCGCCCTCGCGGTCCCCAGCGTCGTGCCCGGTTCGGCCGTCGCCTCCCCCGCCACGGCCTCCGCCACGACCTCTGTCACGGCCACCGCGCCCGCCCCGGCCGCGGGCGTCTCCGCCGATGCCGCGGCCGGCGGCTTCCAGCAGGTCACCGGGTTCGGCACCAACCCGGGCAACCTCACGATGTACACCTACACCCCTGCCGGGCTGCCCGGTGGCGCTCCCCTGGTGGTCGCACTGCACGGCTGCCTCCAGAGCGCCACCGACTACTACCGCAACTCCGGCTGGACCAAGTTCGCCGACCAGTACGGCTTCGCGGTGGTGTTCCCGCAGACCAGCAGCACCAACAACAGCCTCTCCTGCTTCAGTTGGTTCGACGCGGGCAAGGACGCCAGGGGAGTCGGCGAGGCCAGGTCGGTCGTCGAGATGGTCACCAAAGCCGAGGCCCTGTACGGCTCGGACGCCCACCGGGTGTTCGTCACCGGGCTCTCGGCCGGCGGCGGGATGGCCGCCGACCTGCTGGCCGACTACCCCGACGTGTTCGCCGGCGGGGCGATCGACTCCGGTCTGCCCGCACACTGCGCCACCACCCAGGCCGCCGCCTCCGGCTGTCAGAACTCCGACCAGGGGCTCACCCCGGCCCAGTGTGGCGACAAGGTCCGAGCCGCGTACCCGGGCTACGCCGGGCCCTGGCCCAAGGTGGCGATCTGGCAGGGCAGCGCCGATACCGTGGTCAAGCCGGTGAACGCGACCGAGCTGCGGGACCAGTGGACGAACGTCCAGGGCATCGGCCGGCAGCCGAGCAGCACCAGGAGCCTCCCGGGCGGCACCACCCAGGAGCTCTACACCGGCCCGGGTGGACAGCCCTCCGTGGCGCTGTTCACGGTCAGCGGGATGGGGCACGGTCTGGCCGTCCACCCCGGCTCCGGGGCCGACCAGTGCGGAGCGGCCGGCGCCTACTTCCTCGACACCGTCTGCTCCGGCTACTACACGGCGCAGTTCTGGGGACTGGACGGCGGATCCGGCCCCACCACCCCCGGGCTGCCGGCCCCGACCGGGCTGACCGCGACCGCCACCGCCGGCTCGGTCACCCTCGCCTGGCAGGCCGTCAGCGGTGCCGCCTCGTACCAGGTCTTCCGCGACGGCGCCCAGGTCGGCAGCCCGACCGGCACGGCCTTCACCGACGGCGGGCTCGCCGCCGGCACCACGTACGGCTACACCGTCGCGGCGGTCGACGCGTCGGGGGCCGTCGGCGCCCGCTCGGCGGCGGTACCGGCGACCACTCCGGGAGGGAGCACGCCCCAGTGCTTCACCGCCGGCAACTACGCCCATGTCCTGGCCGGCCGTGCCACCCAGAGCGGCGGTCTGACCTACGCGATCGGCTCGGGCCAGAGCATGGGGCTCTGGAACACCTTCGTCACCCACACCCTGAAGCAGACCGGCCCGGGCTACTACGTGCTCGCCGACGGCCAGTGCTGACCGGGCGACGGCCGAGGCTACGCGCCGCGCCGCGCCGCCGAGCGGCCCGGCACCGCGCAGGGCCGTAGCCATCCGTCCGACGACGGCCCGCGCCGCCGCGACCACCGTACGGATCATCCGGCCCCCACCTCCTCCCGGAGCCCGGCGAACAGATCGGTCTCGATCTCGCCCGGCCCGGCCGCCACGCCGGCCCCGGGCAGCCGGCTCCGGGCCAGGTGGTAGTCCTCGGTCGGCCAGACCTCGCGCTCGACGTCCCGCGGGTGGGCCATGAAGGCCACGCCCGGCTGGACCTGGGTGGCGTGCGCCAGCAGCGCCGCGTCCCGCACGGCGAACTGCTCGGCGCACGCTATCCGGGTGGTGGCGGCCAGGACGGGCGCGGCGTCCGGCCAGTCGGCGAGCACCTCCCCCATCCCGGAGGGGACACCCCGTTCCGTCATCGCCCGGTGCATGGCCCGGAACCACGCCCTGGAGAGCGCGAGGTGGTAGTAGAGCTTGGCCGCCTGCCAAGGTCCGCCCAGCTCCGGGTGGCGCTCTCCGTCGGCGGCGGCGTCGAAGGCCGCCACGGTGACCCGGTGGGTCATCACGTGGTCCGGGTGCGGGTAGCCTCCCGTCTCGTCGTACGTGATCACCACGTGCGGACGGAACTCCCGGATCAGCGCGACCAGCGGCGCCGCCGCGAGCTCCACCGGCCGGGCCGCGAAGCAGCCCTCCGGGAGTGGTTCACCCGGCCCGGGCAGGCCGGAGTCCACGAAGCCGAGGAACCGCTGGCGCACCCCGAGGATCTCCCGCGCGGCCGCCATCTCCGCGCGCCGGACGCGGGCGAGGTCGGCCCGGACCTCCGGCCGGTCAAGGGTCGGGTTGAGCACCGAGCCGCGCTCGCCGCCGGTACAGGTGACGACCAGGACGTCCGCCCCCTCCGCCGCGTACCGGGCGAGGGTGGCCGCGCCCTTGCTGGACTCGTCGTCGGGGTGCGCGTGCACGCTGAGCAGGCGGAGACCGCCGGAGTGACGGGTGAACACGAGTGCCTCCAGGACCTGGTGATCGGGAACCGATCGGCGGCCGGCTCGCCCTCGTGGAGCCGCCACCGGGGCGGCCGCTCCGACCACCCGGGGAGAACTTAGGACGGACACAGTGATTGGGTCAAGCATAATTACTGTGCCCGACCCAGTGAACTGCGCTACGCTCCTGCCATGACCGACACCGGCACCACTCCGAACCTGCGCGAGCTCAACAAGCGCCGCACCCGCGAGGCGATCTCGCACGCCGCGACCAGGCTCTTCATCGAGCGGGGCTTCGACCGGACGACCATCGCCGAGGTCGCGGCCGCCGCCGGGGTCGCCAAGATGACCGTCACCAACCACTTCCCGCGCAAGGAGGACCTCTTCTTCGACCTGCACGAGGAGCTCGCCGGCCGGCTCGCCGGGGCCGTAGCCGAGCGCGCGCCGGGCGAGTCCGCGCTCGCCGCGCTGCGCCGCGACTGCCTGACCGGGCTCGACCGGCAGGATGCCCGGCTCGGATTCTCCGGCCCCGCCTTCGTCCGCACCGTCGTGGGCAGTCCCGCCCTGTCCGCCCGGTTGCGCGAGCTGCACGAGCAGAACGAGACGGCCCTCGCCGAGGCGCTGGCCGAGGCGGTGCACGAGATACCCGTCGGCTTCGAGTGCCGGGTCGCCGCCGCGCTGCTCGCCGCCGTCGACCGGGCGGTGTTCACCGAGGTGTTCCGCCGAACCCTCGCCGGCGAGGACCAGGCCGCGATCGCCGCCGCGGTCCGCCCCTCGGCGGTGCGCGCCTTCGACCGCCTGGAGGGCACCCTGGGGAACTTCGCCGTCCGGACGTCCTAGTACTCCAGCCGCACTTCGTGATCACGTAGCGAGTCGTCGCAGGTAGTGGCTGTGGCGGGCTCTGCCTTGGTGCACTCGTCGCCACATCGA
>NZ_JBHTWX010000047.1:0-60533 GCF_042792155.1 Kitasatospora sp. NPDC056651
CCGCCCCACCCGCATCCACTCACTCTGCACCCAACACGGCATCGCAACGGCGGCCTGAGCCTGACCTAGATCAAATACTTCGCCAGCAGAGTCGCTCCGTCGACTTCCCACCCCCGCTCCCACCCCCGCTCCCCGGGAAATCGGCTGGTCGCGGGGGGCGGTGTGGGCCAGACTCCGTGGCCATGGACAGCATGATCACCCGGCGGGTCCGCGAACTCGACGCGGACTCGACCGAAGTGGCGGAGGACGCCCAGTACGGGCTGATCGCCCTGGGGCCGCAGGTACTGGACGAGCTGATCGCGGCCACGCCCCGTCTGGGGATGTTCGGGCAGCTCTGCGCCATCGAGGTCTTCAACGCGCTGAAGGACCCCCGGCCGGCGGACGTCCTGATCGGCCTGCTGGACAGTGAGAGCGCCACCGTCCGCCAGTGGGCCGCCGAAGCCCTGGCCGGCCTGGGGGTCCAGCGCGCCGTGCCGGCGATCCGGCGGGTCTACGAGGCCTTCCGGCAGCGGGAGGAGTCCCCCGACGACAGCGAGGGGACGGGCCTTCGCTGGGCGCTGACGGACCTCGGGGCCCGCGAACCCGTGCTCCCGCCCCGGGCCGCCGCGCTGCGCGCCCCGCTGAAGGACCCGAATCCGGCGTGGCCGACGGCCTGCCTCGCCGAGGTCATCGAGGACCTCGCCGCCCACGGTCAGGCGGTGCTCTACTTCCAGGTGTGGCGGGTCGAGCGGGACACGCTGCACGGGGGCGGCGGCCCGGACCTCGACTGGGACGTCGACCGCCGCCTGCCCTGGGAGCGGATCGTGGCCGACTGCCGGGACTGGGCGCTCCTGGCGGCCGAGGAGACCGACAAGGCCCCCGGCCTGGTGGCGACGGTCTGCTGGATCGACGCCTCGGACCTCTGACGATCCGCCGGCCGCGGCCTCACCACAGGCGCAGGAAGCTCCGGACATCGTCGTAGCCGTCGAGGGCCCGGCCGTCCACGTCCGACGGGTCCGCCTCGGAACGCGCCGCCAGCGACCGGGCCAGCGCGACGGCCTCGTCGCCCAGACGCCCGAAGCGCCGGGCGGTGTGGCCCAGGCACAGCCCGGCCAGCCCGAGCAGCGGGCTCCCCGACCGGGCCCGCGTCCCGACCCGCACACACCAGTGCTCGACGAACGCCCCGTCCTCGTCCCCCAGCGCGGCCCCGACCAGCACCCTCGCCGCCTCCCCCTCCCAGGAGGGATCGCGCAGCGCCCGCTCCAACGTCTCGGCCAACACGTCGCGGGGCGGCACGGGCGGGTTCTCGAAGGTCCGGTGCGCAGGCATCCCGCGATGCTACGCGCCGCCTCCCCGGCACAGTCGGGGCGGGGCGGAGCCGGCCGGCCCGGCGGGGGCTCGGCCGGCGGGGCGTCAGGCGAGGAGGTCGGACTGGAGGGTGACGACCTGGCGGAACGGGACGGCGGGGACGCCGGCGGGGTTGGTCATGGTGACGACGGCCACGATGTCGGCGGCGGAGAGGTAGGCGATGCGGGCGGCGGGGGCGCCCTTGGTGCCGGCCGTGGTGGATTCGACGACGGTCAGGCTGTTGCCGTCGGGGGTGTCCCAGTCGTCGTGGGGGGTGCCCTTGGTGTCGGGTGCGGCCTTGGGGGTGCCCTTGGAGCGCAGGTCGGCGAAGGCGCCGAAGGACTCCCCCACGGAGCCGAAGCGCAGCAGCCGGATCTGGGTGCGGGTGCCGTCGGGGGCGGTCCACTCCCGGACGGTGGCCGCGCGGCAGGCGTTCGCCAGCAGCAGGGCGCGTACCTTGACCGGGTCCTTCTGGTCCTCGGTGATCGCGTCGCAGGGCGTCCACCGGCCGAGCGCCGCTCCCGGGTCGGGTGCGCCGGCGGAGGCCGGGGGCGCGGCGGAGGGCGTGGCCGTCGGGGAGGCCGTGGGCGTCTCCGGGGCGGTCGGCGACCCGGCGGGGGCGGGGGCGAGGGTGGGGGCCGGGAAGACGGGCGGGGTCAGGGAGCCGCCGGCCTCCTTGGGGGCGGGCAGCAGCAGGTAGCGCAGGTCCGCACGGTGCGGGGACTTGCCCTTGCCGTCCGGGGTGTCCTGGCCGGCGGGCAGCGGCGGCAGGGTCAGCGGCGCGAAGGTGTAGCGGCCGTCGCCCGCCGTGGCCAGGCCCGGCAGGTCGGTGCGGTCGGCGGCGGTGACGGCCAGGGCGGTGCCGGTACCGGCGAGCACGAACACCAGGGCCGCGCAGCTCCAGCGCACCGCGGCCTTGCGGCGCGAGGCGCGGCGGGCCTCCCGCTCGGCGAGGACGGCGGGGTCCTCGGGCGTGGCGAAGAGGCCGGCGGGGTCCTCGGGGGCGGGCGGCGGCGGGGTGGCGTGGTCGGTCATACGGAGGCTCCGGGGCTGGCGAGGCGGTCGAGCTGGAGGGTGAACAGGGCGACGATCTTGTCCTTGGGCAGCGGTGCCACGCCCTCGGCGCTCATGACCACCAGGAGGTCGCCCTCGGCGGCCGAGCACTCCAGGTAGTCGATCGGCGCGGACGGCGGCGCCGGCATCAGGTAGCAGTGCGCCTCGGGGTGGCCGGGGACGGCCGGGCCGACCCGGAACAGGCCGGTGTCGCCGGTGAAGACCGCGGTGTACTCGTTGATCCGCTGCACTTCCTGCTGGTTGAACTGGCTCAGCGTCAGGCCGATCACCAGGTCGTCCCCGGCGGAGCGGTAGGTGCGCACGCCGGTGGCCTTGACGTGCATGCTCTCCCAGTAGGAGCGCATCGTGTCGCGCTTCTCCTTGGGGAGCTGCTGGAGGTCGGCGGCCCGCTCGGCGGACAGCTGCTCGCCGCTCAGCTCGGTGTCGTTGCCGTAGCCGCCGTCGTCCGGGCCGAGCTGGTAGCCGGCCGGGACGGGCAGCAGCAGGTCGCGCAGCGAGCCGAAGTGGGTGCCGTTGGACTTGGCGCCGTACGGCGTGGCGCTCGCGGTGGGGGTGGGCGCGGTGGACGGTGCGGCGGCGGTGGCCGGCGCCGGGTCGTCGTACTGGGTCCTGATGATGCCGACGCCGATCGCCACGCCGACCAGCGCGGCCGCGGCCGTCGCGGCGCCGGCGCGCAGCAGGCGGCGGGAGGCGGGGACCGGCCCGGCGGGTGCGGTGGGGTCCGCGGGCGCGGCGGGTGCCGCGGGTGCTGCGGGCGCGGCGGGTGCCGCGGGTGCCGCGGGTGCCGCGGGTGCCGCGGGTGCGGTGGCGGGCGCCGGCTCGGGCGTGCCCGGGGCGGCCGCGGTGTCCACGGTGTCGTCGTTCATGCGAGCCGCTCCCACTGTCGCTTGGCGAGGTCCTTGAGGGTGTCGGGGTTCGTCGGCTTGGTGTCGAAGACCTCGATCGCCAACTGCACCGAGCCGCGATTGGCGTTGACCTCGCCGTAGTAGTACTGCTCGGTGCTCTCGGCCCAGTGGGTGGGCACGATGTCCACCCTGTAGCCGCCGTTGGCGTCCTCGGCGAACGGCAGCGCCAAGTAGGTGTGCTTCGCCTCGTCGGCGTGGTCGGCGGTGAACTGGATCAGCTGGACGCGGTAGAAGACGCCGTCCTTCTTCCAGCTCACCTCGGCCGCGCGCCGGAAGCCGCGCGAGGCCAGGTTCTTGAACACCTTGGCCGAATCGCCCTTCTCCTCGGCGAGTTCGCCGATCGAGATCCAGCTCGGCTTGTCCGGGTGGTCTCCCCAGGGGGTGCTGCCCTCGGGCGCGCTGACCAGCAGTCTGGTCAGGTCGCCTTCGATGGCGAGCGGGCCGGGCTGTTCGGCGGCGAGGGCGGCCGGGTCGACCGTGTCGGCCGGGTAGGACGGGAGGGCGACCTGGAGCGCCGGCAGCGGCGTGGGCGGGCGCTGGGCCTGCACGGCGTAGCCGGCGCCGCCGCCGGCCAGGGCGCCCAGCACCAGGGCGCAGGCCGCCAGCCGCACGGGTCGGGGGCGGCGCGGGGCGCGGGGTTCGGCGGGCTCCGGTACGACGGGCGCCGGCGGTGCAGCGGGCGCGGCGGGCACGGCGGGCACCGGCTCCGCGGGTTCGGTGGTCACGGAAGTGGCTCCAGAGGAGGAGGAAGAGGGAAGGAGTGGCTTGGTGCGGGCGGCCGGCGCCGGGCTCAGCCGCCGTTGGTGAGCCACTCGCGCTGGCGCTTCATCAGCTCGTTCAGCAGCGCCTTGTCGGGCGTCCCCTTCACGTCGACGTCGATCGTGTACTGGACGTCGCCCTGGCTGGAGATGCCGGTCATCGAGCCGGTGTAGGCCTGCTGTTTGGGAGCCTTCAGATAGCCGTGGCCGCCGGAGTCGCCGTCGAGGTCGAACGGCTGCAGCGACTTGATCTCGTGGTTCCTGGCGAATTCGCCCGCATTCGCGGTGGAGTCGAACCGGAGCAGGGTGACGGTGACTTCGGCCTTGCCGTCGGCGGTCCGGTACATCCGGGTCGCGCCGCCCTTGTAGCCGTAGGAGGCGAGGATGTCCATGATGCCGTCCTGCTTGCCGAAGACCGCGGCGACGTCCTCGTCGGTCATGGTCATCCCGTCCGCGGGCCCGTAGGACTCGCCGCCGGCCGGGATGGGGAGCAGGAAGTAGCGCAGGTCGCCCTCGTGCTTGCCGCCCTTGACCGTGCCCTTGACGGTGCTGGCGGGGGCGGGCTGGGCCGGGGCGGCGGTGGGCACCGGGACGGGCTCCGCCGAGGGCGTGGCGCCCGCGCCCGTGCCCGTGCTCGGGGTCGCGGTGGCGCCGGCGGCGGCCTTCGGCGGGGCGGGGGCGGCCGCGGCCGGGCGGGCGTCGGGCTTGCCGACGGCGACGGTCACGGCGGCGCTGGCCGCGGTGACGGCGAGCAGGCCGACGGTGGCCAGCGCGACGCCGAGGGCGCGCGGCAGCCGGCGCGGGGCGGGTGCCGGCACGGGCGGCACATCAGCGGCAGCGGCGGCGGCAGCAGCGTCGGCGCCGTCGTTCTCAGGTTCGTTCTCGGGCTCGGGCAAGGCGGTTCCCCCCAGGACAAGGATGCGGAGTCCCACGCGCGGCGCCCCTCGCGGGAACCACTCCCCCCAGCGGGTTCTCCGGGCCTTCCGTCACGCGTGTCGGCAGGAATTATGAGAGGCCGCCGCCGTCGCTGCCAACACGGTCAATCACCACACTCTCACCCAATGTTCGATGAACCGGACGCGTCGTGATCGAACCGCAATGGGCCACTGTCCTGCGGTGATGACGCTGTGTCGACACATCGATTCGAACATGGGGGCCGCCCGGGCCCGGGGACATGAGGCCGCGACTACCGTTGGAGTGTGGACGGAGAGGAGTTCGGCGAGCGGCGCCCGCGCTTCGCCGTCGGCCCCGGGTACGCCCGGTACCGGGGGCCGCTGGCGGACAGCGCCTTCCACCGGCACGCCGCCTTCCAGGTCGCCGTCGCGGTGCGCGGCGGGGACGCGGGCCGGGTGGCCGTCGACGACGCGGACGGGCGGCGCCACCGCGGGCCCGCGGTCGTGGTGGCACCGATGGTGCGCCACCGGATGCCCCCGACCCGCGAGGTGCTCGTCTTCTACGTGGACCCGCACTGCGCCTTCGCCGACCGGCTGCGCGCGGCCTGCGGCACGGGGGTCACCGTCGCCCCGCGCTGGCACGGCCTGACCGAGCGGGACGTGCGGCCGGGCGGCGGGCAGCCGGCCGGCGGGCTGGACCCGAGGCTGGGGGCGGCACTGGCGGCACTGGCCGACGACCAGGTGCCGCTGGAGGGCCTCGCCGCGCGCGTCGGGCTGTCACCGCAGCGCCTGCGGGCCCTGGCACGGCGGCAGTTGGGGGTGCCGCTGGCGCGCTGGCGCAGCTGGCAGCGGCTGTCCCGGGCGGCGCTGGCCCTCGGCGAGGGCTGTTCGCCGGCGCAGGCGGCGCTCGCGGGCGGGTTCGCCGACCAAGCCCATCTCACGCGGTGGATGCGGGAGTTGACCGGGCTGACGCCCTCGCAGGTGCGGCCCGCGCTGCGTGGGGCGGGCGTTCAGCCGCCGGCCCGGCGCGCGGTGTAGAAGGACATCGAGCCGGTCACCGTCGCGACGCTCTCCACCTCGCGCACTCCCTCGAAGCCCGCCTCGGCGATCAGTCGGGGCAGGATGCCGTCGGCGTTGGGCTGGGTGTCCTGCTTGCCGTCGACGAACTGGACGATCCGGAAGGCCAGTCGCATCGCCGGCGTGCGCTGGCGGCCGTAGTCGGCGATCACCAGTTTGCCGCCGGGGCGCAGGGTGCGGTGCATGGCGGCGAGGATCGCCCGCTTCATCGGCACGGGGCACTGGTGGAGGACCAGGCTGGAGACGACGGTGTCCGCCGACTCGGGGCCGAGCAGGTCGTCCACCGCGTCGCCCATGCCGGTGCGGAAGTCGGCGGTGGCGCCGGCCGCGGCGGCCTTGCGGCGGGCCAGGCGCAGCACGGCGGGGTCGGGGTCGACGCCGATGACGGTGGCCAGCGGCTCGGCGCGGCCGAGGAGGACGGCGAGGGAGCCGGTGCCGCAGCCGACGTCGGCGATGACGTCGCCGGGGCGGGGGGCGGCGTGCATGGCCACCAGGCTGCGCCAGAGGCGTTCGCGGGTGAGGGAGACGATGGGGTCGTAGAGGCCGAGGGCGAGGCGTCCGGCGGCGGGGGTGAAGGTGTCGGTCGGGGTCATTCGGCCAGTGTGGGCGGGCGGTGGGGGCGGCGTCTTGAACGAATCGCTCGCCCCTCGCCACCTCGGCCGGGGTTGAACTCCGTTGGGGTTCAGGCGGCTTGGGCCCGGCCGCGTGGGGCGTGGGGGCGCTGCGAAGCGCTTCGGCGGCCCTGGAGGCCGATCCGGCGTGGTCGAGGAAGCGCGCAGGGCCTCCTCCAGGCGAAGGCGGCCCCGCGTGGTGCGCGGGGCCGCCTTGCGGGAGACGAGTCAGAGGCCGACCGGGAACTCGCCCGCCTGGATGCCTGCGACGAAGGACCGCCACGCCTCCGGGGCAAAGCTGAGCGCCGGGCCGTGAGGATCCTTGCTGTCACGAACGGGGATGGAGTCCAGAAGCCCGCTGGCGATCTCGATGCAGTTTCCGCCCTCGCTGCCGCTGTAACTGCTTTTCTGCCAGGTCAATTCAATCGCCATGTCCGTGCCCCTTGATTGCTAGCTCTTGCATCCAAGCCCTGGATTCGTCCGGGCTCATCGCGGCATCTGTGAGCTGTTCGAAGACCAGCTCGTGATGGGCGATGTCTTCGGCCTTCTCCAGGTAAAGGCTGCTTGTCAATGCCTCGACATAGACGATGTCGCCCGGCACATCGGCAAAGGAGAGGATGTGGAACGCCGAGCTCATGGCGGGATGAGAGCCAAGGCTGAACGGGAGGATCCGGATCGTGATGCGGGGCTTGTGTGCGAGCTCGATGAGGTGCTCCACCTGGCTGAGCATGACCTCGGGACCGCCGACCGGCCTGCGAAAGGCCGATTCGTTCAGAACGACCTCCACATCGGGCGCAATCGGCCGGTGAAAGACCTCCTGCCGCTGAATGCGAAGCCCGACACGGCGCTCGACCTCTGGCACACTCAGCCCAACGGGCGAGACCCGAAACATGGCACGGGCGTAGTCCGCCGTCTGAAGCAGACCCGGCACCAACTCAACCTCATAGCCGCGAATCCGCGCGGCGTCGGCCTCAAGGCCCACGTAGGTCTGGAACCAGTCCGGCAGCGTGTCCGCGTAGTCGTGCCACCAGCCGCGCTGAGTGCTGCGGCGGGTCAGGGAGATGAACTGCCGCAGTTCTACCGCGTCGCTGACGCCGTACAGTTCGAGCATCGCACGGACGTCGGATTCCTTCAGGGTCGTCTGACCCGACTCGATGCGCGACACCTTGGTCGCGCTGAAGCCGAGTTCGTCCGCGACGGTTTTGGCCTGACGCCCAGTCCGTTCGCGCAATCTCCGCAGCTCGGAGCCGAGCCTACGGCGCAGCACGGTTGGACTGTCCACGCTCGTCGCTCCCTCTTGGTTGACGTCGGGTCACAGTCTGCCACCTCCCTCGGTGATCACAAGACTCTTGCGGTGCCGCGCAATTGCGCGGGAGTGCGCTTGCGTAACAGAGCTATCGCGGAGCATGCTACAGGGAGTAGCACCATGGGTCGCCTGAGTGACCAAAGGTGGCCGCTACCGGGCATCCCCATGCCCCCGCATGGCTTCAAACTCCGCTCCTGGAAGGCGTCTTCGCCATGTACTGCAACTCCTCCGCCGTCTGGCTGCCGCGCAGCCGCCGCGCACCCCACATCGGCCGCGAGCACCTCGCCGAACTCCTCCACTCCTCCGCCGCCTCGGAGCCGTACCTCGCCCCCGGGCTCCTCCTGGTCTCCGAGCTCGTGACCAACGCCCTGCTGCACGGCACGCCGCCCGGCCACCGCATCCACCTCTCCCTCGACCTCGACCCCGCCCGCCTGCGCATCGAGGTCCACGACGCCCGGCAGGACCGCCGGCCCGTCCTGCGCGCCCTCACCCTCGACGGCGAGGCCGGGCGCGGCCTCCACCTCGTCAAGCCCCTCTCCAAGAACACCGGTTGCGAGCCCCGCAACCCGGTCGGCAAGATCGTCTGGTGCGAGGTGACCGCGTGAGGGCCGACCACGACGTCCGCATCGAGATCCCGGGCCTCCGCCTCCCGGAGGTCCACACCCTCAGCGAAACCGTCCTCGAACGGATCTGGAACGCGGTCTCCCACCTCCCGATGTCCCGCTTCCAGCACTACGCCCTGGAGCGCCGCCTCACCGGCCCCTGCGCCAAGCGCGACATCATCCGCGACCTCACCGACTCCCCCGCCCTCACCCTCCCTGTCGGCGGCGACCACGAGATTCGCATCAGCTGGGCGAACTGACACCTGCCGCCGCCCCCGCCCGCGAAGCTGCGGGCGTCCGGGCATCTGGTTAGCCTGGTCGGGTGAGCACGAAGCATCGCCGTGCCCACCACCCGCCGGGCTTCCGACGCCATCCGCGCACAGAGCCCGCGCACCTCTCGGACACCCCCACAAGGGACACCCCCATGAGAGCGATCACCATGTCTCCTGCCAAGCGCGTCGCGACCGCCGCCATCGCCGCCCTCCTGCTCGGCGCCACCCCCGGCCTGGCCACGGCGGCCACTACGCCGACGCCCTCGCCAGCCCAAACGCCCTCGCCGGTCCCGACGCCCTCGCCCGTCCAGCAGCCCGGGCACTGGTACCGGTACGAGGTCCTGCCGCCGAACCACGTCGTGAAGACCCTGGAGGGCAGCAGCTACGGCAGGGTCATCACGGCCAACCGCCAGCAGTACAACGACCACCAGCTCTGGAGCCTGAGCGGCACCCCCGGCAAGCAGCTGCTGAAGAACAAGGCGACGGGCACGTGCCTGACCGCGCCTGGCGGCTCCTGGGGCGGCGGCGTCACGCTCCGCACCTGCGACAGGAACGACGTGAACCAGCAGTGGAGGACGCGGTACTGGTCGGAGGGCAGGCACACGATCTCGCCCGCGGCGTACCCCGACCTGTACCTCACCGGGAGCGCGCTGATCGGCGGCCCGGTCACCGTCACGCACCGCGACGGGACCTTCGCCCAGCACTGGGCCACGGTGCCCGCGGGGTACTGATCCCCTCAGCCGCTCCCCCGGGCCGTCGACGCGTCCGGGGGTGCGGTCGCGAGGTCGGCCATGCGGTGCATGACCGCTCCGTCCGCCGCCGTCGGCGCCTCCAGGGAGGCCAGTGCCTGGCGCACCGCGAGGCGTCCGGCCATCCGGAAGGAGTGCTCGCGCGAGTCGATCAGGTGCACCACGGTGTGGTGCACCACCAGCGCCAACGCTACTGGTATGCCCGGGAGTTGATCGGCCAGCTCGGCGCGCACGCCGTCGGCGAACGCGGCGTGGAAGCGTTCCGGGTCCTCGGGTGCCGGGCCGCCCGCGACGGTGGCGTCGTGGGCGGCCTCGATGCGCAGGCCCTCCTCCCAGGGCTCGAAGTCCACCACCACGATGCCGACGTCGCTCGGGCAGCCCGTCTGGCGCACGTAGCGGGCCAGGAGGCCGCGGATGGGGCGGGAGGGGAAGGCGGGGCCCCTGGGGGGAGGTCACCGGATCAGGCGTGCTCGATCTCCACGGACGTCACCACGACGTCCTCGACCGGGCGCTCGTCCTCGGTCGGGGTGGCGGCGATCGCGTCGACCACGGCCTTGGAGGCGGCGTCGGCGACCTGGCCGAAGATGGTGTGGCGGCGGTTGAGGTGGGTGGGGGTGCCGACGGTGATGAAGAACTGCGAGCCGTTGGTGCCCGGGCCGGCGTTGGCCATCGCGAGCAGGTACGGCTTGGTGAAGAACAGCTCCGGGTGGAACTCGTCGGCGAAGGCGTAGCCCGGGCCGCCGGTGCCGGTGCCGGTCGGGTCGCCGCCCTGGATCATGAAGCCCTTGATCACCCGGTGGAAGAGGGTGCCGTCGTAGTACGGGCCGGTGCCCGGTTCGCCGGTGCGCGGGTCGGTGTACTCCCGGGCGCCCTCGGCGAGTTCGACGAAGTTGCGGACCGTCTTCGGCGCGTGGAAGGGGAACAGCTCCAGGCGGATCGGGCCCGCCGTGGTGTGCAGGGTGGCGAACCGGGCAGTGGCCACGGGTGACTCCTCGGGGTGCGGTCGGTGCGGTCGGTGCGGCTGACGTGGCCGGTACGGGGTGCGGCCGGTGCGGTGTGACCTGGGCCGTCGGACCACCGCATCCTGGCACAGGCCGCGCTCGCGCGGGCGAACCGGGTGGGAGGATGCACACGTCAAGACGTACAGGAAGCATCGGGAACGAAGGACGGGTGGTCGTGATGGTCGGTGCGGTTCTGGTGGGCGTGCTGGTCCTGGTCGTGGCGGGGTGCGGCTGCGTGGTGTGGGCCGAGCGGGGCGGGCCGCGCTGGACACGGGTGGTCTCGGCCCTCACCCTCGGCGCCGGGGGCGCGCTGCGCGGCTACCTGCGCCGCCGGCGGCGCCGGACCGGCAACAGTGGCGGCGGGGACATCGGGGGCGGCGACTGACCGAGTCATTGGGTGGTGGAGCTCGCTTGTGTCATCATCCACCTTCGCCAGCTCAGGCGGCACCTTGAGGCGATTCAGTCAGTTTCCCGAACCGGTCAGCGCGAGGGCGCGGCGGTGGATCTCGGCGGCCTTGTCCGTGTCGTTGCCGGAGATCGAGTCGATCCCGACCGGCGCAGGCTGACCATCCGAGGCGATCGCAACGAACGTGGTGCGCGGGTTGGCGGTGGCGGCGGCAGTCGAGGCATGCCCAAAGGTGGGACCGAGGGCGATGACGAGGTCGCAGTGCTGGGCAGACAGGCCTGCGAGGTAGGGCACCGCCTGTTCGCTGGTCGAAGCCCGAGCGAATAGCTGCTGAACATTCAAAGGCCGCTGATGGGAGGCATCTTGGAGGGCCGCCCAGATGGCATTCGTATCGCTACGACCACTGGCCTCGGTGGTGTCGCCGGTCAGACAGGCAGTGCGCCGCCCGGCGATGTTGGAGGGCGTGATCGGACTCGGGCGACCATCCCTGTCGTCTCCCGTTCCGAGGTAGAGCAGCGCCGCAGCACCGGCTGCGGCCAGGGCAAAGGCCAGTCCGAGCGCCCCGCAAAGGCGCGGGTTGGTGGGCAACCTCATAGCGGACTGCTCCTGGCGTGTGGGCGGCAGGTGGCGACGGTCAAGTCTTGCCCAGTGGTTCCTCTAGTCAGGTAAAGAAAATGAAAAAACCATGAAGAACATATCTGGATTCTATGGGCATCTACTCCCGTAACGACCGCCAGAGTATGAACTTTTTTCTGTACCTGAAGGGTCGCTTCAGATAGGAAGGGCACGGACCGACTCGGAAGGCGGTCAGTCACTTCGTATGCATCTGTGGGGGATTGGCCATGCGTCGCTCGCTTGCCTTGATCACGTCTCTGGCCGTCATGCTGACTGTCGGCACTCAGGAGGCAAGCGCTTTCACCGCTGCCAGCGCCCCGATCCCAACCGTCACACCGAGCACTCCACAGCAGGTCAGTGGTGATCCGAACCGCAACAGCCACACCGTTCCGTCCTCACAGACCACGAAGGACGGCGCCGGCCCTAGGAACTCCGCTCACCAACCGGGCCCTGGTGAACTGCCCGAGAGCAAGGCGATGGAGGGCGATACGACCCCACACCCTTCAGGTGACGGTCAGCCCAAGGTCCCAGTGGAGGGAGAGGCAGTTACCCCACCGCCATCCTTGGAACACCACCCGGGTGACGTTCCACCCGACAGCCCTGGACCTGGCGACGCGGGACATCAGAAGGCCGCCGCGCCGAAGAACGACTCCGAGAGCAGCACGGGCCCGAAGCCCCCAGCCGCCAAATCGGCATCGCCCTCAGCGAAGGATCGCCCGGCCCGCGACGACGCCACTTCCCTCGGGATGCCTGCCGGGGGCGCCGAGGTCACCGGTGCCCGGACCGACAGCACCTCGGTCTACCAGAACCCAGACGGCACCAAGACCCTTCGGGTCTACCCCCGGCCCGTGCATTACCAGAAGGCCGATGGCAGCTGGGACGACATCAACACCAACTTCTCGCTCGACCGCGCCGGCCGCTGGGCCGAGCAGGCCAACACCCAACAGGCCACCTTCGCCGCCAAGTCCGACGATCCATCGCTCGTGAGCTGGACCCTGGACACGGAGCACATGGTCTCCTATGGCCTGCAGGACGCCACCGCGGTACGCGGTGTCGCGGAAGGCGACACGCTGACCTACCCGCTCGCGCGCCCCGCGAGCGACATCGTCTACAACGGGCTCGCCCAAGGCATCAAAGAGTCCTTGGTCCTGCACGATGCCAGCGCCCCGACCAGCTGGGTCTTCCCACTGCACACTGTCGGGTTGACCCCCGCCATCGGGCCGACCGGTGAGGTGCGGTTCAAGGATGCCTCGGACACGGTGCGGCTGACGATTCCGCGTGGCTTCATGATGGACTCGAAAGTCGATCCGGCATCCGGCGACGGCGTGCTCAGCGACGGCGTCAGCTACCGTCTGATCGACCAGGACGGCAGGCCCGCCCTGCAGGTGGACCTGGACACGGCATGGCTGCACGACGTCAATCGAGTCTTCCCGGTCACCGTGGATCCGTCGACTTCAAGCATCGGCGTCGGCCAGTCGACCTATGTCCGCTCCGACCAGAAGGCGAACTTCTCCACCGATCCGCTGCTGCGGATCGGCACTTCCGACGGCGGCGCCTCAAAGACGAACAGCTATCTCTACTTCCCCGGCGTGGCCACCGCCCTGCCGCACAACTACCTGCACGCCGCCACGCTCAACCTGAACAACACGCACTCCTACGAGTGCTCTCCCCACCCGGTGTACGTGAACCAGATCGCCAGCGCATGGAATCCCGCGACGATCAACAGCTACCCCGGAGTGTCGATTGGTCAACAAGTGGGCAGCGCCCAGTTCGCCGCAGGCGACACTTGTGGCGGCGCCATGTGGGAGGCCATAGACCTTGGCCGCAACCACAACGACGCCGGCGTCCAACTGGTCGAGAGCTGGGCCCGCGGCGGCGCCAACTACGGCCTCGCTCTGACGGCCAGCACCACGGACTCGAACCACTGGAAGAAGTTCTCCAGCGCCAGCAGTGCCTACCCGCCCTATTTGTCGATCGTCTACAGCGACTGGGCCGCAACCTACGCTCCGGCCGGCAGCTACATGCCCCCGACCTACAACACGCCCGGCTACCAGCAGGTCACCCTGACAAACATGGCAGCCAACTGGTGGAACTCGCAGAGCATGCAGGTCAAGGCACGGCTGTTCGACTCCAGCTGGAAGGAGCAGTGGTTCAACGCACCGCTCACCGGAGTCTCCGGCCTGGTCAAGACCTACGAGTCCGTGACAGTCAACGGGGTGATCCCGCCGTTGCCGCTCGGGCGCTCCTACTACCTGTGCTGGGACGGGTACGTCGGCGGCAGCACGTCCCTGCACGACTCCTACTCGATCCCGTTCGGCACCTGTACCACTGTCTCCGGGGCCAACACCGCGCCGCAGCTGGACGTCCTGGCCCCGCCCAACAACACCGTGGTCGGCAACCTCACCCCGCAGCTCTACGCCACCGGCCACGACCCGGACAACTATCCGGGCACAGGGCTGGACTACGACTTCAGGGTCTACACCAACCCGTCCTCGGGGGACCCCCAGCTGATCGCCGAGTCGGGCTGGCAGCCCAGCACCTCGTGGGCGGTACCAGCTGGCAAGCTCGCCTGGAACACCGGCTACCTGTGGAACGTCAAGGTCGGCGACCATGCCGGCGAGAGCCCGTTGTCCAGCACTCTCTTCTTCTCCACCCAGGTCCAACAGCCTGTGATCACCTCCCACCTGGGCGGTTCCGTCGGCGATGGAGCCGGGCGTCCCTTCGATGCCAAGGTCGGAAACTACACCACGGCTACCACCGACGCCGACGTCAAGAGCATCGGCCCGGCCCTGGCGGTCAACCGCTCATACAACTCCCTGGACCCGCGCACGTCGACACTGTTCGGCAACGGCTGGACCTCCAACTTCGACATGCGGGTACAACCCGACAACGACGGCACCGACTCAGTCGTCCTCACCACCACCAGCGGCCGGGCCGCTCGCTTCGGCAAAGACCCGAACAACGGAGCCCTGTACACTCCCCCTCCGGGTGAGTTCCAGTCCCTCAACAAGGTTGCCTCGGGATTCGACCTGATGGCCAAGGACGGAACCCGCTACGAGTTCCACGTCGCATCGGGCAACGGCTACGCCCTGTCGCTGGTACGGGATACCGTCGAACACATCCAGGAGCTGAGCTATAACAGCGGTGTCCTGGCCACGGTGAAGGACACGTCCTCGGGCCGAGCACTGCACTTCGAGTGGACGGCCGACAACCGGCACGTTGCGAAGGTCTACACCGACCCTGCCACCGGCACGGACTGGAACACCGCCCTGACCTGGACGTACACCTACAACGCGAGCAACCCGGACGAGCTGGACCAGTTCTGCGCGCCGCCAACCGGCGGAAACACCGCCAGGTCCTGCACCAACTACTCGTACACCGCCGGCTCCCACCTGCGCTCGGCCGTCCTGGACTCCGCCCCGGCCTCGTACTGGAGGCTCGGGGAGAAAACCGGAGGCACCGCCATCAGCGAGGTGGCGGAGAATCAAGGCAACGACAACGCCCGCTACTCCGGCACCGGCGTCACCCTCGGCACGCCCGGTCCGACCGGCTCCGGTGCCACGGCTGCGGCCTTCGACGGATCCTCCGGTTACGTCGGACTCCCGCAGAACGTTCTGGACACCTCCTCCTACACCTCGGTCGGGCTCTGGTTCAAGACAAGCGGCTGGGGAGTACTGTTCAGCTACCAGGCCGACGCCTTCCCGGGCAACGGATCCACTCCGGCCAACTACACTCCCGCGCTGTACGTCGGCCAGTCCGGCAAACTACACGGAAAGTTCTGGAACGGTCCATCAGCCACAATCGACTCCAAGAACCCGGTCAATGACGGCAAGTGGCACTTCGCCCTACTCTCGGCAGCCGGCAACACCCAGACGCTGTACCTGGACGGCGAGGCACAGGGCGCGCTTCCCGGGGCGGTGATCGCCCCCGGTCAGCGCTCCGAGGCGATCGGCGGCGGTTTCCTTAGCGCCGGCTGGCCGGACAACCCGTACAACAACACCGGTCACGCCAACTACTTCAACGGCAGCATCAGCGATGTGGCCTTCTACAGCCACACACTCGGCGAGCCGGCCGTCAAGTCCCTGTGGCGGGCCGGCAGCCAGCCCTCCACCACACTCACCGGGCTGAAGCTCCCCTCCGGCAAGTCCCGGCTGGCCGTCAGTTACGACACGATCAACGACCGTGCTGCCAAGGTGACCGATGAGAACGGCGGCACCTGGTCGCTCGGCCAACCCACCGTGACCGGCTCCTCCCAGGAGTACCGCGGCTCCGTCATGGGTTCCCGACCCGACGGATACTGGAGGCTGTCCGACGGCGCCGGCGTGCAGGCCGCGAACCAGGTCTACACGCCGAGACCGACGCCCAACAACGGCACCTACGCCAACGTCGAACTCGGTTCGCCTGGTCCGATGACCGGCTCGGCCGGCTCGGCAACCTTCGACGGAAACACGTCCTGGGCGGAAATACCCGCGGCCTACGCGCCGCAGAACGGGCCCGGTGCGCTCGCCCTGTGGTTCCGAACGGATCGGCCCGGCGTGCTGGTCTCGTACCAATCGTTCCCGGTCAACGGCACCCCCAACGGCACCACCGACCGCTGGAACCCGGCCCTCTACGTCGACAGCAACGGCAAGCTGCGGGCCCAGTTGTGGATGGGCGACGCCGGGCGGACCCTGGCCGGCGGAGTGCCCGTCAACGACAACAAGTGGCACTTCGCAGTGATCTCCGCCGACAGCCCGACCAGTCAGACTCTCTACCTCGACGGATCCCCCGCCGCAGGACCGCTGAACGGCACGATCACCCCAAACGGCACCGACCACGTCTTCCTAGGCGCGGGCAACGTCACCGGCGGCTGGCCGCAGGCACCGACCGACCGGGCAGGTCACTTCAAGGGCCAGCTCGCCAATGTGGCCGCATACCCGCACGGCCTGAGCGCCGCCGCCATCTCCTCGCTCTACCAGCTCGCCACCACCTCCGGCGCCACCCAGTACGACGCCGCCGTAGTGGACGGCAAACCCACCGGCTACTGGCGCCTAGGCGACACCACCGGCAACCAGGCCGGCGAGCTGATCTCCTCGGCCGCGCTCGCCCAGAACCGCGGCAGCTACCACAACACCACCTGCTGCCAACCCGGCCCCTGGGCCTCCGGCACGTCCACGGCTGCCAGCTTCAACGGCACCAACGCCTACGTCCAACTGCCCGCCAACACCGCTCCCAAGCACTGGGGCGCGGCAACCGTCGAGCTCTGGTTCAAGACCACGGCCCCCGGAGTGCTGTACGGCTACCAGTCCTTCCCAGTCGACGGGAAGCCGAACGGCTCGACCGACCGCTGGAACCCGGCGCTCTACATCGGCTCTGACAAGAAGCTCTACGGCACCCTGTGGACCGGCTCCGCCAACAACGCCCTGGTCTCGACGAACACGGTCACCGACGGCGCCTGGCACCACGTCGCCCTGGCCGGTGACGGATCCGGCCAGACTCTCTACCTGGACGGCTCCCCGACAGCGAGCAGCACCACGGCGCTGCCCATCACCTACAACGGTTCGGCATACTCCTTCCTCGGCGCCGGCTGGACCGGCGGCGGCTGGCCCAACGCGCCGTCGGACCAGGTCAGCTACTTCAACGGAGCCATCGCCGACTTCTCCATCTTCCGGTCCCGGCTCACCAAGGACACGATCTCCGGCCACTTCAACCGGGCAACCTCCGCCGCCGTGGTCGGCGGCCTGGACGCCGCGAGCTCCTACCGCGCCAAGATCGTTCAGGACAGCGCGATCGGCTACTGGCGCCTCAACGACCCATCCGGTTCCTGGTACGCCGCCAGCCAACTCGGTGACGCCCGTCCCGATGTCACCACCGGCGACCTGACCGACGTCCTGCTGAACGG
The DNA here is from genome assembly GCF_042792155.1 of Kitasatospora sp. NPDC056651. NCBI lineage: Bacteria > Bacillati > Actinomycetota > Actinomycetes > Kitasatosporales > Streptomycetaceae > Kitasatospora > Kitasatospora sp. NPDC056651. The sequence continues at coordinate 17,477 of NZ_JBHTWX010000047.1, forward strand.
CAACGGACCTTCCAACGACCCCAACCAGAGGTCGGCCGTGTTCAACGGCACCACCTCGCAGATCAAACTCCCTCCCGAAGCCGCACCGGTCCGAGGCTCGGCCAGCGTCGAGCTGTGGTTCAAGACCACCGGTGACGGCCCGTTGTACAGCTACCAGGACTTCCCCGTCGGCGGCACGCGCGGGAGCTGGAATCCGGCCCTGTACGTCGGGTCGGACGGCCGCGTCCACGGTCAGTTCTGGATGGGCTCGGGCGCCGCCATGACCTCCGACCGGACGGTCAACGACGGCAAGTGGCACCAGGTCGTCCTCGCCGCCGACGACAGCGGCCAGACCATCTACATCGACGGACAAGTCAGCGCCGCCGACACCAGCGGGCGCAAGATCACCTTCAACGGCACCCCGTACGTCTACCTCGGTGCTGGTACCACCTCCGGCTGGCCCGGTGGTGGCACCGAACACTTCAAGGGAAACATCGCGGAAGCCTCCTACTACAGCAGCCGACTCGACGCCGCCACGGTGGCCGCCCATTTCCAGGCCATGGGCAACGGCGGCACCGCCATGCCGGTCACTACCACCGTCGTCACCGACCCCGGCGGCTACAACCTGACCTACCAGTACGACACTCGGTCCTCCCAGTTGCTCTCCCGCACCGACGGCTACGGCAACACCACCCGCTACACCTACGACACCGCTGGGTACCTCTACGCCGTCAGCGACCCCAACGGACACACCATCACCACCGGTCACGACGCGCGCGGCAACACGGTCTCCCGAACCACCTGCCGCGGCACCGGGAGCTGCCAGACCAGCTACGCCACGTACTTCCTGGACAGCGGCAGTCCGTTCAACCCGACCAACGACAAGATCCTGACGTCCAGCGACGGGCGGTCCTCGGGGCCCAGCGACACCACCTACACCACCCGCTACACCTACGACGCCCAGGGCCAGCTGGCTTCCACCACCCTGCCGGCCACGCCGGACTTCCCTAAGGGTCGGGTCAGCTACATCTGGCGCACCATCGGAGTCGGCCTGCCGCCGGGAAAGATGGTCCCATTCGGGCTTGTCCGGGCACAGACCGGCCTGCTCGACGCGGCGACTTACCCGGACCCGTTCAGCGTCCCTGCCGACCAGCAGACCGCGTACGCCTACCAAACCAACGGCGATGTCGCGTCTGTCGCCTCGCCGCTGCGGCCCGCAGTCAACTACGGCTATGACAACCTGGGCCGCATCATAAGTCAGTCGTACAACTGTGACGACTGTCCGGGCGGCACCACCGCAGCTCCCCGGGTGCTCCGGACCGACTACACCTGGGATGGTCAGGACAACCAGGCCACCCGTACCGACCCGTACGTCACCGATGCTGTCACCGGTACCAAGCACACCCGCCGGACCACCATGGCCTACGACGTGGACGGCAACCAGATCAGCCAGACCATCTCGGACATCACGGGCGGCGACCAGCCGCGCACCACAATGTGGATATACGAGGCTGACACCAGCCGGGTGAAGCAGGTCAAGGACCCCGGCGGCCACCTCACCTCGTACACCTACGACCGCTACGGCAACGTCGCCACCCGGACCGACGCGGCCGGCAGCACCTACAGCTACAGCCACTCACCGATGGGCCAGCTGCAGCAGACCGCCATCACCAACTACACCGGCAGCAGTGCGACCCCAACCGCACCGCGCTGGCAGGTCATCAGCTCACTCGGCTACGACCCGGCCGGCCGTCTCGCGACCGATACGGACGCGATGGGGCGCACCACACACACGTACTACAACAACGACAACACCGTCGCCGAGATCGACCTGGACAGCTACCACAACGCCGACGGCTCCATGCGCAACGTGGTTCTGCAGCAGAACACCTACGACAACGCGGGCCACCTCACCCAGCAGGTGACCGGCGGAGGCAAGACCACCGCCGTCACCGCCTACGACGCGGCCGGCAGGGTCAGCCGCACGACCGTCGACCCCGGCGGCCTCAACCGCACCACTGCGTACACCTACGACGTGGCCGACCGCCCGACCAGCGTGGTCAGCACGGGTGGCGCGGACTCGAGCTCGGCCCAGACCGATTACGCCTACGACGTGACCGGAAACCTGTTGAAGCAGACCGCCCGCAACCAGCCCACCGACTCGGTGGTGGCGTTCGGCTACAACAGCCGCGGCCTGCGCACCACCACCGTCAGCCCGAACGGCAACGCGGCCGGGGCCGACCCCGCCCCGTACACGAGCAGCACCAGCTACGACGAGGCCGGCCGCCCCACCGTCACCACGGGCCCGCTGGTCAACGCCGAGTCCTACGACCCGGCCAGCCGAGACAGCAAGCCGCAGCAGGTCCGGCCGATCGGCCGCACAGGCTACGACGCCTTCGGCCAGTTGACCTCCCAGGTCGACGCATTGGGCAACACCGCCACGTTCACCTACGACCTCGACGGCAACCGGGTTGGCACGGCCGGTTCCGCGTACACCGACCCGCAGTCCGGCACAACGACAACCCCGACCACTACGACCGAGTACGACGCGCTAGGCCGACCCGTCACAAACATCGTCGACCCAACAGGCCTCAAGCTGACGCACACCGTGCGGTACGACCAGTTCGGCAACGTGGTGCAGACCACCCTGCCGCCGACCGGTGGTGCCACCGCGCCGACCGTCACCAACTCCTACGACCTCAACGGCGAACTGCTCGCCACCACCGGCCCGACTGGCGCTGTCAGCCAGTCCACCTACGACGACCTCGGGCGACGTATCACCAGCACTCAGCTGGAGCGCTACCCGGTCCCTGCCGCTTACACCAGCATGTTCACCTGGGATGACGCGGGGAACCAGCTCAGTTCCACGTCTCCCGGCGGCGCCGGTACCAAGGCCACCTACAATGCCGTCGGCCAAGCGCTCAGCGTCACCGATCCGGCTGGCGTCACCGTCCGCCCCGCCTACGACGGGCTCGGCCGGACCACCCGCGTGACTCAGGCCGACGGCACCGCGACCGTCACGGGCTACGACCGCCTGGGGCGGACGCTGACCACCACCGACCTGGACACCACGGGCACCACCGTGGCCACCCAGTACGCCACCTACGACCTGGAGGGGAACGTCCTCAGCGCCACCGACAAGGTGGCGAGCAACACCGACATCGCGGCGCACGCGTGGAGGTTCAGCTACAACCCGGCTGGACTGCCGGTCCAGCAGGTCGAGCCGGTCGCCTCAGGGCAGACGATCACGACGTCCTACGGCTACGACACCGGTGGGCGCAGGACCCGCTGGACCAACGGCAAAAACGTTCCGGTCTACTACACCTACAACAGCCTCGGGCTCCCCGAGTCGACAGTCGAGCCGCCAACCACCGCTCACCCGAAGGCCGCCGAAGGTCTGTTCACCACCAGCTACGACCTCGCCGGACGGGCCGTCACCCTCGCTGAACCAGGAGGAGTGATCCGCCGCCGAAGCTACGACGGCGCTGGCAACCTGACCCAAGAAACCGCCACTGGCGCGGAGGTGACCACACCGAACCGAACCCTCGGCTACGACGCGGCCAGCCACCTCATATCCGTCGGCGCCCCCGGCACCATCTCCGACACCTATACCTACAACGACCGCGGCCAACTGCTCGCCTCCACCGGCCCCGGCGGTGCCAGTGCCTACAGCTACAACAGCGACAACCGGATGACCGCCCGCACCGACGCGGCCGGAACCACCGCCTTCGGCTACAACGCGGCCGGTCAAATGACCAGCGCGGCCGATCCGTTGACCGGCACGAAGGTGAGCTACAACTACGACACGGCCGGCCGCATGATCACCGAGCGCTACGGCACCGGCGGCACCCGTAACTACGGCTACGACAACCTCGGACGACTTCGCGACGACACCGTCAAGAACCCGAGCGGTACGACCGTCGCCTCCATCGGCTACGGCTACGACCTCAACAACCGCATCATTAGCAAGGCCACCACCGGCACCGCAGGCGCTGCGGCCAACCAGTACGGCTACGACCTCGCCGGACGGCTCACCTCCTGGAACAACGGCACCACCGCCATCGCTTACACCTGGGACGCGGCTGGCAACCGAACCTCGGCCGGCGGCGTCACCTCCGCCTTCGACGAACGCAACGAACTGCTGAACGACGCGTCCACAACATACAGTTACTCAGCTCGCGGGACCCTCACCGGCAGCATGGCCCAGGGCTCCCAGCCCAAGGACGTCCAATTCGACGGCTTTGACCGAATGGTCAGAGAAGGACCGTCCACCTATACCTACGACTCACTGGACCGAGTCACCCAGACCGGGAACAGCGTCTTCACCTACGACGGCGGCTCCAACAACGTCGTCACCGACGGCACCGCCAACTACACCCGCACCCCTGGTGGCGAGCTCCTCGGCACAGCTGCCACTGGCTCGACGCCCAACCCGCGCCTGACGATCACCGACCAGCACACCGACGTGATCGCCACGATCGACCCGGCCGCCAACGGCGTCGCCGGCTCCACCGCCTACGACCCCTTCGGTAAGCCCACGGCGAGCGCCGGTGCCACCAACTCAATCGGCTACCAGAGCGGTTGGACCGACCCGGCCTCGGGTGACGTCAACATGGCCGCCCGCTGGTACCGCCCGGGTAGCGGCACCTTCGCCTCGCGCGACTCTTGGCAGCTGGGAACCAGCCCGTCCGTCCAGGGGAACCGGTTTACCTACGGCAACGGAGACCCGGTCGACTCGACCGACCCGTCGGGGCACACGACCGAGTGTTATGGCTTCTGGAAGCTCCCCCCGATCATCAACCGGCTCGTCGGCCCGGCGCTCAAGTGCAGACTCATCAAGGAGAACCACATCGCCGAGGATTTCAGTGGCGATTCTTACGGCGTTCCCCCTGCCCTGGGTTACTGCGACAAGTACTGGTGGACGACCGAGTGCGGCGGTTCCGGTCAGCGATGGGCCACGCCCCCGGCAAGCAACGGGCGGGGCTCGCCAGCAGAAACAATCCGGACACTCACTCACGGAGGCGGTTCGGGCGGCGGCGGTCGCAGAAATCCCGGCCCGACCCACAAACGCGCCCCCGGTCCCACCCTGCCCAAGCCCAAGCCCAAGCCTCCGACGAACCCCCGCCCAACCAACGACAATGACCGCCCACACGCCAACCCCGACCCGATCGACTTCTTCACCGACACCATCGTCACCGTCGGCGCCGCCATCGTCACGACCGTCGTCGTCGAAGGCGCCCCAGTAGTCGTCGGTACCGTCACCACTGTTGGATCCGGCATCGTCGCCGGCACCGGCGCCCTGATCGACCTCGCCGACGACCTGCTCACCGACCCGGAACCGGTTCCCGAGCCGACGCCGCGCGGTAGGCCCGCACCCGGGACAGATGAGGATCGCGATTGCCGGAATGGGTTCGGTACCGGCTGGCGACGCTATTCACCGGTAGACGTGGCACACGGCAGTCGGGCCACCGGAGTCGAGGCATGCCTAGACGAAAACTTCACCAAACCGAACGGCAGTAAGACAAAGACAATTGGCAGCGACACGATCACCCCGCCGGGGTATTGGTGGGCCAAGGAATATGTTGAAGAGCTGGGAAATGGTAAGAAAGTAGGAAATTGGCGCAACGCCTGCCACCTGCTGGCTAGCTCCCTGGGGGGCGACGGAGATATTTACGAGAACATCGCGACTTGCTCCCGCACAGCAAACAGCTACGCGACGGACAGGAGAGGGCCCGAACATCGAGTGGACAACATGTACGACTGGGAGAAAAAGGTCAAGAAAGCAGTTGAAAATGAACACCAGATTGTACATTACGAAGTGATTCCAAAATACAACGGAGACAGGATAGTGCCCATCGGATTTCAAATGAAAGCCACCGGCCGTAAACCTGGCGGAGCGCCCGGAATATCTTTCAATGAGTATGTCCCCAACGAAATGTACAGCCTCCACGATCAACAATGGCACAATATGGGCCAGTATGCGCCAGAAGAATTTAAGTACTAGCATGATCGAAAACTCATGGAAGGGTAGGAAATCATGTTCGAACTGACAAATCTTCTGTCGTGTTTCGGGCCTACTTGCGGGGACGTCGTCGACTGGGAGGCCGTGGAGACCACGTACGGGCGGCGGCTCCCCTCCGACTATCAGGAGTTCATGACCGCCTTCGGGTGCGGTTCGGTCGAGCAAGCGTTGTACGTTCAAGCACCTGCCACCACGACTGCCGAGCTCGCCGGGAATTTCGTGTCGACACTTCCCGCCGGCATGCTGGCTGATGGGAGTGCGGGAGACTGGAGGGATTCGGACCAGGTCGGCCTGCACCGTCTCGAGGACATGCTCCTCTGGGGATTCACGGCAGAGGACTTCCTCTGCTGGGTCACCTCTGACGAGAATCCAGACCAGTGGCCCGTGGCCGTCTACTCCCGATTCCATGCGGCCTGGTCCGTGTACCCGTACGGGATGGCGGAGTTTCTACTCAGGTTGCTGCGCGACGGGTTCGACGAATGGCCGATCAGCGATGTAGGCCTTCGGTCCGTCTCCGAACCGCGTTTCCTGCACGACAAGGACGAGGAAGCGGGCTTGGAACTACAGGAGAGGCCCGTGGAGTGATGGCCACGTCCAGCTGCGGATGGCGCCGTGCGGAGCCGGCACGAGGCCGGAGTCCGGGACCGCCTCCACCAGGTGTTGCTGACCGAACCGCGCCGCGCCGGCGAACTGAGTTGGTCGCGGGCGGTGGCTGACGGCTCCCACCGCCAAACTCGTCGCGGTAACCCAACACGGGCCGAGCGCCACCGGCCGCGCCGGATCGGCAATGGCGGCTGGGACACCGGGGGCGGCGACTGACGCCGCGTCCCCGGCCGCCGGGGTGGGCGGCCGGGGACGCGAGGGGAGGGTCCGTCAGCTCTCGGTGGAGCGGCGGCGGGCGGCCACGACCAGTGCCGCGCCCGCGGCGAGGGCCGCGGCAGCGCCGCCGGCCTCCCAGCCGAGGCCGTCGGTGCCGGTGGCGGCGAGCGTGCCGGTGCCGGTGCCCGTGGCGGTCGTGGTGGTGGCGGTGCCGGTGGTCCCGGTGTAGCCGGCGGGCTGGACGGGCTGCGGCTGCTGCCCGGAACCGTCCGTGCCGGTGCCCGAACCGGCGCCGTTGTCGCTGCCGTTGCCCGTACCGGCGTTGCCGTTACCGCCGCCACTGCCGTTGCCGGTGCCACTGCCACTGCCACTGCCGTTACCGCTGCCGGGCGTGGTGGTCGCGGCCTCGTCCTCGGCGCGGGCCTTGGCCCAGCCCTCGTTCAGGAACGCGGTGATGTCCGCGTCGCTGCCCTCCAGGGCGGCCAGCGCGGCCTTCTTCACCGCCGGGCCGCCGGTCTCGGCGATCTGCGAGACCTTGACCCGGTTGTCCTGGGCCTGGGCCTTGGCGAAGCCACTGTCGAGGAACTCCTCGACGGCCTCGTCGGTGCCGGCGTCCAGTGCCTTGCCGGCCGCCTCGCGCACGGCCGGGCCGCCGGAGGACATGAGCTGGGAGAGCTTGACCCGGTTGTCGTCGGCGCGCAGCCGGGGCAGGCTGACCTCCAGGAAGTGCCGCAGGTCGGCGGCGGTGCCCTTGAGGGCCTTCTCGGCGCCCTCGCGCACGCCGCGGCCGGTCTTCGGGTCGGCGAGGATGGCCTCGATCCTGGCGCGGTCCTCGTCCTCGGCGCGGGCGGTGTACTGGCCGGTCTTCAGGAACTCGGCGATGGCGTCGTCGCCGGCGTTGATGGCGGCCCGGGCGGCCGCGTCGAGGACCGGGCCGGCGCCGTTGCGGAGGCGGGCGACCAGCAGCCGGTTGTCCGACTTCTGGAGGCCGTCGAGCTCGGACTCCAGGAAGTGGCGCAGGTCGGCGGCGGTGCCCTTGAGGGCCTTCGCAGCGCCCTCGTGCACCCTGCACCAGGATTCCGCGGGCGAGTTCGCGAGGATGCGCTCGACCTCGGCGCGGTCGCGCTGCTCCTGGTCGTCGGCGCCCTCGGGGGTGGTGTCCTTGGCGCCAGCGCCCTTGGAGGCGGTGTCCTGCGGGGTGGCGTCCTGCGGGGCGGTGTCCTTGGCGGAGTCGGACCCGGTGTCGGGGCCGGAGATGCCGGTCGGCTTCGGGGCGTCGGCGGCCGAGGCCGAGGAGGGGAAGAGGACGACGGGGGCCAGGACGGCGGCCGCGACGACGGCGGACACCCGGGGGAGCTTCATCGAGAGAAGACCTGCTTCGCGCGAGACGATCATGAACGACCGACAGCATAGATCCACTTTTACGATTACCGCACCGATTATGCGCAGCTCCCTCATACGTCCCCGGCCGGCGGCGCGTTGCGCCCGGCGACTGCGGCCGGGGCTGACGGCCTCGCTGTGCGCGGCGGCCGAGGAGAGCGGCGCGGTGCTGGTCATGCTCGGCAACCTGTACGGCTACGGGCCGGTGACCGGGGCGATGACCGAGGACCTGCCGCTCACCGCGACCGGCCCCAAGGGACGGGTGCGGGCGGCGGCCTGGGAGCGGGCGCGGGAGCTGCACGAGGCCGGGCGGATCCGGGCCGTGGAGGTGCGGGCCGCGGACTTCTTCGGCCCCGGCGTCACCGACGGCGGCCACCTGGCCGCGCGGGTGATGCCCAAGCTGCTCAAGGGCCGCCCGGTCGCGGTGCTCGGCGACCCGGACGCCCCCCACAGCTGGACCTACCTGCCGGACGTGGCCCGGGCGATGGCCGAGGTCGCGGACGACGAACGGGCCTGGGGCCGGGCCTGGCACGTGCCCACGGCCCCGCCGCTGCTGCGCGAACTGCGGGAGGTGCGCTACCAGTTCGACCGGCCGTTCGTGGTGGACTGCTCCGCCTACGAGGCGGCGTTCACGGTGCGGGCCACGCCCCTGGAGGAGCAGGTCCGGGCCACGGTCGCCTGGTGGCGCGAGCGCGCGCGGCCGTAGCCGGCCGGGGTATCGCGCCGCTGCCCGGACCGCGTCGACGACACCCGCCGCCGCGTTCGGCCCGCGCGGCCCGTTCCTCGCCGACAGGCCGTACGCTCGGCACGGCCAGGGTCTCCGGTTCGAAGGCGGGTGCGCGCATGCTCGGGTACGACGCGGACGGGTTCGTCCGGGACGGGGCCCCGCACCGGGTGGTGGCCGGGGCGGTGCACTACTTCCGGATCCACCCCGGGCTGTGGGAGGACCGGCTGCGGCGGGTGCGGGCGCTCGGGGTGAACACCGTCGACACCTACGTGCCGTGGAACTTCCACGAACTGCCCGACGGCACCGTCGACTTCACCGGCTGGCGGGACGTGGCGCGCTTCGCGCGGCTGGCCGGCGGCCTGGGGCTGGACGTCATCCTGCGCCCCGGCCCGTACATCTGCGCGGAGTGGGACCTCGGCGGGCTGCCCGCCCGGCTGCTGGCGGTGGACGGGCTGCGGCTGCGCTGCGCCGACCCGGCGTACCTGGCCGAGGTGGACGGCTGGTTCGACGCGGTGGTGCCCGAGCTGCTGCCGCTGCTGGCGAGCCGGGGCGGCCCGGTGGTGGCGATGCAGGTGGAGAACGAGTACGGCAGCTACGGCGACGACGCCGCCTACCTCGCCCACCTGCGCGACGGCCTGGTGCGGCGCGGCGTGGACTGCCTGCTGTTCACCACCGACGGCGCCCACGACACCATGCAGCAGGGCGGCGCCATCCCCGGCCACCTCGCCACCGCCACCTTCGGCTCGCGCGCCCCCGAACGCCTGGCGGTGCTCCGCCGCCACCAGGGCGAAGGCCCGCTGACCGCCATGGAGTTCTGGATCGGCTGGTTCGACCAGTGGGGCCTGCCCCACCACGTCCGCGACCCGAAGGAGACCGCCGCCTCCCTCGACGAACTCCTCGCCACCGGCGCCTCCGTCAGCCTCTACATGGCTCACGGCGGCACCAGCTTCGGCCTGTGGGCCGGCGCCAACCACTACGGCACCCACCCGCTGGACGCCGGCTACGAGCCGACCGTCACCAGCTACGACTACGACGCGCCGATCGGCGAGGCCGGCGAACTCACCGCCAAGTTCCACGCCCTGCGCGAGGTCATCGGCCGCTACCTGCCGCTGCCGGAGTGCGAACTGCCCACCCCGCCACCGCGGGTGGCCTCCCGGCGCCTGGAGCCCGCGCACGGCCGGGCGACCCTGGCGGGGGCCCTGGACGCACTGTCCCGGGTGCGGCGCCACGCCGCGCCGCTGCCGATGGAACAGGTCGGCCAGGACCGCGGCCTGATCCACTACCGCACCCGCGTCCCCGGCCCGCGCCCCGAACTTCCCTTGCGCATCGACGGGTTGGCCGACCGCGCGCAGGTGTTCGCGGACGGGCGCCCGCTCGGGGTGCTGGACCGCAACTCCCCCGGCGCGGCACTGCCACTGGCCACCGGGACCGACGGGGTCGTCCTGGACATCCTGGTCGAGGCGCTGGGCCGGGTGAACTACGGCCCGCAGATGGACGACCGCAAGGGCATCACCCGCGGCGTCTCGCACGGCCACCAGCGGCTCTTCGACTGGCAGATCCGCCCGCTGCCCCTGACCGACCTCACCGCGCTGCGCTTCACCGACGAGGAACAGGCCCGCGCCGGGGAACCGGCCTTCCACCGCTTCACCGCCGAACTCCCCTCCCCCGCCGACGCGTTCCTCGCCCTGCCCGGCTGGGGCCGCGGCCTGCTGTGGCTCAACGGCTTCCTCCTCGGCCGCCACTGCGCCGCCGGCCCCCAGCGCACCCTCTACGCCCCCGCCCCGCTCTGGCGCGCCGGGGCCAACGAACTGGTCGTGCTGGAACTCGAACACCACGGCACGGCCGTGGAGCTGCGCGACGAGCCGGACCTCGGCCCGGCCACGGCGGCCCCCAGCTCCGAGTACTGAGCCAACCTCCGCACACGCCTCGGCACGCACCACAGGAAGTCGGCCCATCGACTTCCCGCTCCGCGCAGCCTCGGATCCCGGCCCCGGTCAGGTGCCGATCAGGCGCAGCGAGCCCCACAGGGCCAGGACGGCGGCGGTGAGGGCGGCGGGGACGGTGAGCAGGCCCAGGCGGGTGAACTGGCGCAGGTCGACCGGTACTCCGCGGTCGCGGACGATGCCGCGCCACAGCAGGGTGGCCAGCGAGCCGGCGTAGCTGAGGTTGGGGCCGATGTTCACCCCGAGCAGGACCGCGAGGACGGCACCGGGGCCCGCCGGGGCGGCCAGCGGCACCAGGGCGAGGGTGGCGGGCAGGTTGTTGATGACGTTGGCGAGGACGGCGGCCAGCACGGCGGTGGCGAGCAGCGCGGGCAGCGCCGTGCCGGAGGGGACGAGGTGGGCCAGGCCTGCGGCCAGGCCGTTGTCGACGACCGCGCGCACCACGATGCCCAGGGCCAGGACGAACGCCAGGAACGGCAGGGCGGCCGAGCGCACCACCGTGGCGGCGGTGGCGTGACCCCGGGCCAGGGCGAACACCGGCATGGCGGGGGCGGGCCCGTCCTCGGGTGCCCCGGCCGTGGCGGCGTCCAGGTCGGCGGAGAAGAAGCGGCGCAGCACCAGGTACTCGACGCCGACGGCGGCCAGCCACGGCAGTGTCATCAGGGCGGCGAAGCGGCCGAAGCTCAGGCCGCTGGCGGTGAAGGCGAGCAGGTTGGTCAGGTTGGAGACCGGCAGCAGCAGCGAGGCCGTGTTGGACAGGTGGGCGCAGGCGTACAGGTGCGGTGCGGGGCGGGCGCCCAGGCGGGCGGCGGTGGCCAGGACGACCGGGGTGAACAGCACGACGGTGGCGTCCAGGCTGAGCACCGCGGTGACCACGGCGGCGACGGTGAACACCTGGACCAGCAGTCTGCGCGGGCGCCCGGCGGCGCTGCGGGCCATCCAGGCGCCGCAGGCGCGGAACAGCCCCTCGTCGTCGCAGAGTTTGGCCAGCACCAGGACGGCGGCCAGGAAGCCGATCACCGGCCCGAGCCGGGCGGCCTCGGCCGTCGCGTGGGCCGGGGGGACGGCGCCGGTGGCCACCAGCAGGGCGGCGGCCGGGACGGCGGCGGCGGCCTCCGGCCAGCCCCACGGCCGGACGACGGCGCACACCAGGACGAGCGCCAGCAGGCCCGCGGACAGGACTTCGACCCAGGCGGTGTTCAGGGGGTGCTCCTCGGGTGCTCCTGGGGGCGGTCCGTGCTCGGGCCCGGTTCGGGGCCCGGCGCAGCATGCCACACCGTCGGCCGGCCGGCGGGGGTCGCCCTGCCGGCCGGCGGCCGGTCCCGGGCGGGCCGGTCAGTCCCACCAGAAGGACCACTGGTGGGTGCCCACCAGCTGCTCGGCGTACGCGGTGAGGGTGCCGGCGCCCTGGAAGACCAGGTCGGGGCAGAAGGCGGTGTGCTCGGCGGCCAGCGGGAGCGCCTCGGCGAGGGTGGCGGGCGGCACGGGGACGCTCAACTCCAGGGTGGCGAAGCCGACTTCGACGATCTGGGCGCCGAAGCGGCGTTCCCAGTCGGCGAGCACGGCGGCGATCTTGGCGGTGTCGTTCTCGTGGTTCACGGGGCCGCCCCAGCCGCACGCCGCGAGGGCGTGGGCGCCGCTGTCGGCGCGGACCAGGCCGAGGCGCACGTCCTTGAAGGACCCCAGCACGTCGGCCAGCCCGCGGGCCTCGCGGCCGGCGGCGCCGTCGGGGAGGGTGGCGGCGCGGGCGGTGCCGGGGAAGGCGCGGCCGTAGGGGGCGAGGGACTCGTCGAGGATCTCGGCGTCCTCGCTCGGCGCGCCGCCGTCGCCCTCGCCGTCGCCGCCCTCGCCGTCGCCGTCCTCGCCGTCCTCGCCGTCCTCGTCCTCGTCCTCGGCGCTCTGCTTCCACCAGGTGTTCAGCAGGGCGGCGGGGTCGTGGAGGTCGGGCGTGGAGGCGTCGCCCGGGTAGAGCTCGCCGGACAGCCAGGGCCGGTAGTCGGGGTCGCCGTGGTCCAGCGGGGTGAGCAGCAGCGGCCACAGGCCGCTGGCCGGGTGGGCGCGGTGCAGCCGCGCCCACAGGCCGGCGGGGGCGGGGCCGTCGCTGATCCACAGCACCGGCCCCTTTCCGTCGTCGTCCCCGCAGGCCAGGCGGCCGGGCGGCAGGGGGAGGGTCAGGGCGTCGAGGGCGGCGGCGAGGTCCAGGGGCTCGGTCATGCGGCTCACCGTAGGGGCGGGCACCGACAGGGCCGGGTGGCGCCCCCGCCCCCGGCGGGCCGTCAGGACCAGGGCAGCCCCGCCCGCGTCGCCCAGTACGCCTCGGCGGGCTCGGCCAGGGCGTCGAGGGCGGCCAGGTCCTCGGGGGCCGGGCCCAGGCCGGCGGCGGTGAGGTTGGAGGCGAGCTGGTCGAGGGTGGCCGCGCCGGACAGCACGACGTCGGCCCAGGGCTGGGCGGCGGCCACGGCCAGGGCGAGGGCGTCGGGGGTGGTGGCGGTGCGGGCGGCGAGGGCGCGCAGCGCGGCGGTGCCGGGGCCGGTGGCGTTGCGGCCGGCCAGGCGGCCGTTGGCCATGGCCTCCTTGACCACGACGAGCCATCCGGCCTCGTGGGCTTCGGCGAGGGCGGGGGCGGCGGAGGTCTCCAGCAGGTTCCAGGTGGACTGGACGGCGGTGAACAGGGGGCGGCCGGCCGTGGTGACGGCGAGGGCGCGGCGGATGGTGTCGGCCTGGGCGGGGCCGCTGGTGGACAGGCCGATCCGGACGCCTTCGGCGGCGAGGGCGGCGAGGCGTTCGCGCAGGGCGGGGTCGGTGAGGGCGGGGCTGTCGGGGGTGACGGAGTGGATCAGGTAGACGTCGAGGTGGTCGCCGAGGTGGGTGCGGGTCTCGCGGATCTGGCGGTCGTAGACGGCGGTCGAGTGTTCCTTGACCTCGTGGGCGGCCACTCCGCTGGTCTGCCAGTGGGCGGTGTAGGTGTAGCCCCACTTGCTGCCGACCGTCACCTGGGCCGCGGCCTCGGGGTGGGCGGCGAGCCACTGGCCGAGGAACTCCTCGGCGCGGCCGTAGGAGCGGGCGGTGTCGAGGTAGCGCACGCCGGCGGCGTACGCGGCGTCGAGCAGGGCGTGGGTGCGTCGGCGCAGGGCCTCGACGGTGCGTTCGGCGGGCAGGTCGGTGTCGCGTCCGAGGTTGATGTAGCCGGGCCGGCCGACGGCCGCGGTGCCCAGGCCGAGGCGCGCGGCGTGCGGGTGCGCGGTGGAGGCGGGGGCGGGGGTCGCGGTGGCGGCGGGGTCGGTCGGCATGGCGGGGTCTCCTCGGGCGCGACGGTTCTCACCTGGGACTTTAGCCCGCCCGCCGCGCCGGCCCGCAGCGAGTGAGCGGGACCTTGGCGGACGAGCGGGACATCGGCGGGCGAGCCGGCGCTCAGCGAACGAGCCGGACCTCAGCGGGCGAGCCAGCCCGCCTGGGCCGCCCGGACGCCGGCCTGGAAGCGGCTGCGGGCGTCGAGGCGTTCCATCAGGTCGGTGGCGATGCGGCGGGCGGTGCGGGGTGAGACGCCCAGGCGTTTGGCGATGGCGTCGTCGGTGTGGCCGTCCGCGAGCAGGGCGACGGCGGTCTGTTCCTGGGCGCTGAGTCCGTGTTCGTTGAGGCGGGCGGTGGCGCCGAAGGGCTGGGCGCCCGTCCAGACGGTCTCGAACAGCGCGCACAGCGCGGCCAGCATGCCCTGGCCGGTGAGGACGACGGCGCCGGTGGCGGTGTCGTCGCTGCGGATGGGGATGACGGCGGTGGCGCGGTCGATCACGATCATCCGGGTCGGCAGCGCGGGCGCGGTGCGGACCTGGCCGCCGTGGGAGACCAGCCAGTTGACGTACTCGACGGTGTGCTGGCTGTTGCGGACGCTGTCCAGGTAGACGGTGCGCATCCGGATGCCGCGTTCCAGCAGGTCGAGGTTGAGGGGCTTGGCCGCCTCGATGTTCTCGGGTTTCTGGCCGCCGTCCGGCGCGAAGGTCATGACCTCCTCGCGGACGTCCCGGGTGAGGGTGGCGAGCCGGTCCCGGATCTGGTCGAGTCCGGTCAGCTGCTCGACGCCGGGCTGGTCGGCGGACGGGCGCAGGTCGGCGTACTCGGCGATGAGTTGGGCGGCGGCCGCCCGGGAGGCCTCGATGCGCTGTTGCTGTGCGGCGAGTTCGGCCTGCTGACGTGCCATCAGGATTTCCATCCCGACTTCCGGGGAGACGGCGCGCAGTTCGCCCTCGCGGTGCGCGGACGGGCACAGCAGGGCGAGTTCGCTGAGCGTGTCCAGGGCTTGTCTGATCTGCCCTTCGGACAGCCCGAGGCGTGCGCGGAGGGCCGCCGTGCCGTCCTGCGGGTGGGCGAGCATCGCCCGGTAGACCGCTTCGGAAACCCTGTCCAGTCCCAGTGTTGTGAGCATGTCCCCACCCCATGATGAACTCGTGTTCGATCCGCGCGTGATCATTTCACAGCCCTCCGGGAGGAGACCATCGGCCTTGTGGCCGATTCCGGCCACGGACGGGACAGTCCATCCGGCCCCCCTGTGGGCCCCGGGCCCGGGTCCGGCAGGCTCGGTGCATGTACCTCGTCCACACCGCCCTTCGACCCGACGCGCCGGGTCGGGTGCTGCCGTACGGCGCCCGCGATCTCCTCCTGGCCGCCGCCCGCCCCGAGGACGGGGTCGAACACCTCGCCGTCCACCGGGGCGCGGTTCCGCATCCGGTGCTCGGGGTCTTCCTCGTCGCCGACTCGCTGGCCGAGGCCGAGCGCCGCGCCGCCGCGTTCTGCTGCCACGCGCTGGCCGTCGAACCGCAGTTCACGGGCTGGAGCTTGGCGGGGATCGCGGTGCCGCTGATCGCGCCGTACTACGAGCGCCTGCTGTCCGAGCCCTCCGAGCCCTCCGGTCCCGCCGAACCCGACGGTCCCGCCGACCCGTTCGGCCCCGACGGTCCCACCGGCCCCTCGGGTCCGGGGCCTTCTGGCCGGAACGGTCCAGGGGCGATTCCGTCCACCTGACAGCCCTTCCGCCGGTCGCGGCGGGCGACGAAGCTTGTTGTCGCCGGCAGGGAACACCGACCGGCAGCAGACCGGAGAGAGCGTCACCGCGGGACGCCGACACCGGAGGAACCATCCGTGCGCCACATCCGAGAAGGAGACACCGTCATGCTTCGCACCGTCACCGCCAAGGCCGCCGCGGTCACCGCCCTCGCCCTCGCCGCGCTGGCTCCGGCCGTCGCCGCCCAGGCCGCCCCGGCCCAGCCGGCCTCCGTCACCACCACCGTCGCCGCCACCGGTCCGGCCGACGACATGATCTGGGGCTGATCGCCCGCCCCACGGACACCCCGCCCCACGGACACCCCGCCGATCGGCCGCTCCTGCAGGGCAGCCGCCCGGCCGGGCCGGGCCCTCCCGCCGCGCATCGCCCGCGGCGCCTGAGGGCCGCCGGCCCCCTTGATCCTCCGCACCCCTCGGCCCCCTCGGCCTTCAAGCCCCTTGGCCCCTCGGCCCACGGCGCCTCACGCCGACGCGTGACCTGCGCCTCCCGTGCCGTACCCCGAACTCTTCCGACACCCACGAACAGCTCTGGAGATCTGTCATGTCCACGACCAGTATTCGTCGTACCGCCGCGCTCACCACCGCCACCGCCTTCCTGCCGCTCAGCCTCGCCCTGGGCGCATCCCCCGCCTCCGCCAGCGTCGGCACCTCGATCGCCGCCACCGCCCAGGCCAACCTGGGCAAGGGCGCCTGCTCGACCAACACCGCGGGCGGCGGCGCCTACTACAGCAGCTGCACCGGCAACGGCGGCAGCCCCGAAGCCTGGTGCGCGGACTTCGCCAAGTGGGTCTGGGCGCAGAACGGCGTGGACGTGCGCGGCCTCACCCCGGCGGCCGGCAGCTTCGGCACCTACAACGGCGGGCTGCACAGCACCCCGCAGGCCGGCGACGCGGTCCTGTACAACTACAACTACAACGGCTACGCCGACCACGTGGCGATCGTGACGGCCGTCGGCAACGGCACGATCACCACCATCGGCGGCAACGAGGGCGGGGTCAGCGGCAACTGGTCCGCCACCTCCAAGGTCAGGCAGTCCGCGACCCACAGCTCGGCGATCGGCTACAGCTGGGGCGGCCAGCGCATCAGCGGCTACGTGTCGCCGATCGGCGGCACCGACACCGGCGGCACCACGACCGCCCCCACCCCGGTCGCGCCGAACCACGTGTACGACAACGTCCGCTTCGCCAACGGGAACTGGCAGGGCGTGGCGCTCGCCGACGCCGGCGCGGACGTGTCCCAGGTCGTCACCGCGGCCATGCCCAACGGCGACCTGCACGTCGTGACCCTGAGCAGCGGCAAGGTGTACGACAACGTCCGCTTCGCCAACGGCAGCTGGCAGGGCACGGCGCTCGCCGACGGCAGCGGCTACATCACCTCGATCGCGGCCGTCGGCATGCCCAACGGCGACATGCGCCTGGAGACGGTGTCCAACGGCAACGTGTACGACAACGTCCGCTTCGCCAACGGCAGCTGGCAGGGCGCGGCGCTCGCCGACGCGGGCGGCAAGGTCTCCCAGGCCGCGCTCGCCGCGATGCCCAACGGGGACATGCACCTGGTCACCCTGAGCGCCGGCAAGGTGTACGACAACGTCCGCTTCGCCAACGGGAACTGGCAGGGCACGGCGCTCGCCGACGGCAGCGGCTACATCACCTCGATCGCCGCCGCCGGCATGCCCAACGGCGACATGCACCTGGAGACCGTCAGCGACCGCTACGTGTACGACAACGTCCGCTTCGCCAACGGCAGCTGGCAGGGCGCGGCGCTCGCCGACGCCGGCGGCGCGGTGGGCCAGGCCACGGTCACCGCGCTGCCCAACGGCGACCTGCACCTGGTCACCCTGAGCAACGGCAACGTGTACGACAACGTCCGCTTCTCCAACGGTACTTGGCAGGGCACGGCGATCGCGGACGGCAGCGGCAAGGTGAACGCCGTCGCCGCCACCGGGATGCCCAACGGCGACATGCACCTGAACACCCTGGCCAACTGACACTCCCCCGGCGCGGCCGCCCGGTCCCTCCCCAGGGGCCGGGCGGTCGGCGGTGGCGGTCGGCGGTGGCGGTCAGCGCCGGGCGGCGGCCAGGGAGCGGAGCTGGACGTGGACGGCGGCGGGCTCGGTGCCGGTGAGGGCGGCGACCTCGGCGGCGGACAGGTCCAGGACCAGGTGCAGCAGCAGGACGTCCTGCTGGGCAGCGGTGAGGTGGGCGACGGAATGGAACGGGCGCGGGCCGGCCAGGGCGCGGACCCGGTGGCTGACCGCCTGCCAGGCGCAGGCCGTCGGGCTGGCGGTGGCCAGGGCGTCGAGCCAGTGGCCGCCGAGTTCCTCGAAGGCGTCGCGCACGGCCCGTGGCGCGTCGGCGGGCGGCAGGAGCAGCGCGGCGTAGTCGAGGTAGTGGCGCCGGTGGAGGTCGTGCAGCGCCCACAGGCCCAGGGCGGGCGCGGGGACGGGGGGATGGTGCGGCGGTGTCGGCATGGTGGTGTCCCGGGGTGGCGCGGGTGGGTGCTGGTCCGCGGGCGGGGTGCGGGTGGCGCGCCCCGCCCGCGGACCCGGTCACACGAGCATCGACGGGTTGTCGTCGGTGCCTTCGCGGCCCGCCGCGGCGGGGTGGGCGGACCCTTCGTCCCGTTCGGCGGCCAGGTTGGTGCGCAGGGTCATCCACAGCCGGAACAGGGTGTCCGTCGGGGTGCCCGCGCTGGAGGACTGCATGGCCCGGACGAACTCACTGTGGTACGTACGGGAGTTGACCGGGATCGGGGACCTGGCGTTGTTCGTCCGGTCCCAGGCGGCCGCCCACAGGGCGCGGCGGGCCTCCTTGACCCCGCAGACGTCCATGTAGGCGAGGAACACGGGTTTGCGCAGCGGGGCCTCGCCCTTGAGGACCAGGGCCAGGGTGCTGGAGGGCAGTCGTTCGCCCCGGTCGCGGGCCCGGCGGTCCAGTTCCCTCAGGGAGGGCCAGTCGGCCTTGCGGCGCATCTCGTGCATCGCGCGGCGCAGGTCGGCGAAGGAGTCGACCTGTTCGGGGTCGACCCGTCGGGGTGCGCGCAGCCGCCGGGTCCTCGACGGATGCGGGACGTGGGCCCAGTAGTTGGCCTGGGACCACTTGCGGCGGGCCGTCTTGAGGTCGCCGCCGCATTCGCGGACGACGGCCTCGACGACCTTCCAGCTCGGCACGGAGCGCCCGGCGGCGGCCCGTTGCAGGGTGGTGGGGTGGTAGTTGGTCCGATCGGCCAGCTGACGGTACGTCAGCTTCGCCTCCTTGCGCTGCTCGCGCAGCCATTCGGCCAGCCGGCGCAGCGCCGGCTCGGCCGCCTCGACCGGCTTCTCTCGGCGTCCCATCGCAGGCAGACGTTCTTCCTAGGCCCGCCCCCGTCGGAGCCTGAGGGCCAGCAGGCAGCCGCCCGTGGCCAGTTCGAGCGCGGCTCCGGCCGACATGCCGGTCGCCACCAGGGCGGCGGCCAGCGCGACCGTCAGGACGACCACGACGACGACCACGACCACGGCCGTCGCGCCGAGCGGGCCGTCCGCCGTCGCGCAGCGGGCGCGGTCACGGGTGTGCGGGTGCTTGTTTCGCTTCCTCGTCATCGAGGAACCCTCCATATCACTGTCCACTCCAACTGGCGGGCACTTGTGCGGTTGGCGTCGCACTGTGTGTCCGGTGGCATCACACTCTGTCAGGCGTACGGGTGAATCCCAATCGGTTCGGTGAACATCGCGCGGATTGATGCGCCAGAGTCCCGCCCCCTGCCCGCAATTTTGCGAACGCCCTAGCAGAGACGCACAGTTCAACGAACTGAAACCGGATTTTGATGCGCCTTTGTGCAGCGCGCCCTTGTGAGCCCTCCTGGCGGGATGTGACGATTTGGAGCGGCGTCACCCGGACCTGTCGGGTCCGGAACCCGGGGCGCTGTTCACTCCAAACAATTCGGGATCATCGGCAGCGGGCCGTGTTGGCGCATGGGCCCGTCCGGACAGCAGAGACCGCCCGGCCCGTTGGTGGCCCGAGCGGTCTCTCTGCGTTGCGTCCGCCGCCGCGGAAAACCGGTGGCAGGGCGGCCGCGCGCGGGGTTACCGTGCCGTCCTGCCAGGCCGCCTAGCCAAGGGAATCCCGTTGTACACCGTGTGAGACCTCCCGATCGCTGATCTGTCGCGCGTCGCGCCTGTGCGCCGCGCTCCTTTCCGCTGCGGACTTCTCACTGGAAACGGTGTACCCCTGTGCTCGAAACCTGGGTGGTCATGCCCACCTGCCTGCCCCTTGTCCGACGGCGCTGCCACACGTGCGCGTCCGAACGCTTCCGGGCGAGCGGCAAGTTCCGTGTCAACGCCAACCACAAGCTGATCGACGTCTGGCTGCTGGTGCTCTGCACCGGGTGCGGGCGGACCGCCAAGCTCACCGTCCTGGAGCGGGCGCGGGTGCGCTCCGTGCGGCCCGATCTGCTCGACCGGCTGCACGCCAACGACCCGGGCCTGACGGCCGAGTTGCTCCGGGACCCGGCGGTGCTGCGGCGGGGCCGCGTCGCCCTCGACTGGGACGGCGCCTGGCGCCTGGACATCGGCGGCTCGAACCTCCTGGACCGCGAGGTGCTCGATGTCTCGGTCCGCTTCGCGGCCCCCGTCCCCGTCCGCCCGGTGCGGCTGATCGCCGAGGCCTGCGGCCTGTCGCGCGGCGAGGTCGAGCGGCTCCTCGCGCAGGGCCGGCTCGTGTCGGCGGTCCGGCTGGACGGCAGGCTCAGCGACGACTTCACCTTCATCCTGAAGCGCTGAGCCCTCCCCCGGGTGCCCTCGCGTGGGAAGTCGGCCGGGCCGACTTCCCACGCAGGGCTCAGGTGCGGGTGGTTTGGGTGCGGCAGTGGGTGAGGGCGTAGCGGATGCGGGGGTCGGGGTTGGGTGTGGTGGTGAGGAGTTCGCCGACCTGGACGAGGGTGGTCCAGTAGGTGGTGGGGTTTCCGGTGCGGGGCAGGGGGTGGGTGGCGGCGAGGGAGAGGTAGGCGGCGGTGAGGTTGCCGGTGGTGAACCAGCGCTGGAGGCCGTGCTGGTGGCCGGGGCGGATGCCGCCCATGGCGTCGATGGCTGTCAGGAAGTGGGCGACGACGGTGCGCTCGGTGGGGGTGAGCTGCTTGGGGACGTCGAAGACGCCGAGGGCTTCGAGGACTTCGCCGGTGTCGGCCTCGGAGTTGGGGCGGGGGTCGGCGAGGAGGGCGTCGTGGCATTCGGCGAGGCGGCGGGTGGTTTCGGCTGCGGGGATGGCGAGGGCGACGCAGACGGCCTGGGCGCAGGGCAGGGGCTGGTGGCCGAGTCGGGCGAGGAGGGCGTAGGTGGCGGCGGGGGTGGCGCCGCGCGAGAGGGTGTGGCGGGCGAGGGTGGCGAGGTGCATGGGTGGGGTTCGGCTTTCAGGCGGTGACGAGGACGGGGGTGGGGGCGGGGGCGATGAGGGCCCAGACGAACTTGCCGGGACTGCCGGGGCGGGGGCAGCAGCCCCAGCGTTCGGCGAGTTCGTTGACGAGGAACAGGCCGCGCCCGTGTTCGTCGTCCGGAGCGGCGGTGCGGAGGGCGGGGAGGCCGCTCCCGGTGTCGTGGACTTCGAGGCGCAGGCGGGAGTTGACGAGCGCGAAGCGGATCTCGATGGGCTGGTCGTCGGGCGCGTTGGAGTACTGGACGGCGTTGGCGAAGAGCTCGCACAGGAGGAGTTCGGCGGTCTCGGCGTAACGCTCGCCGGCGGGGAGGCCGGACAGGTAGGCGCGGAGCATGTAGCGGGCCAGGGGTGCGGATTCGACGCAGGAGTCGAGACGCGCGACGAACATACGGGGGCGACGGGAGGTGAGCATGGGGGGACCTCAGAGGGGCAGAGGAGGACATACGAACGGAGCGCGGCATCAGGCTGCACGCGCCTGATCCGGTGCCACCCAGCTGCCGAGTCAGCGCGACTTGAGCGCGAACGGGGCCGCCACTCGGGATTCCACACGTCAGACATGAGGCCTCCATAGGTTGCGCTGTGTTTCCGGCGAATCACCAGGCGTAGCCATGGTGGCGTGAATGCCGCTACGATTTCCAGCGTCTTACTCTTGACAGCAATGTCATGTGAAGGAGTCGAAGGGTCATGACTGAAGCCGTTGTTGACGCCCAGGCATCGCCGCAGATCCGCTTCGGCCAAGAACTTCGCAGGTCGCGTCGGGCAAAGCGGTGGTCACAGACCGAGGCAGCCAAGCAGCTGGGGTACTCGGGCGCACACATCTCATATGTCGAGAACGGGAAACGCTCACCAACACGCCCCTTCGCTGTTAAGGCCGATGAGGTGTTCGGATCGGGCCAACGATTCTTCGAGTTGTGGCGGCGATTCAGCCGGGCGGCCCTCCTTGAGGGATTCGCCGAGTTCGCTGATGCCGAAGCCCGGTGCCGACGGCTGCGTACGGTCGGCCTGGTCATCGTTCCCGGCCTTCTCCAGACCCCTGCATACGCAAGGGCGCTGGCGCAGGCAGCTGTCCGACGTGGCGCGATCACTCCAACCGAGGCGGACGAGCGCACCGACTACCTGGCACTTCGACAGGAAATCCTCAGCCAGAAGAACCCCCCGACACTTCACGTGGTGATCGAGGAAGGAGTGCTGCTGCGCCCCGTTGGTGGCCCTCGAGTCATGGCTGAGCAGCTACGACACCTTGAGAGCTTGTCCCAGCGCCCGAACATCACCATTCAGATCGCCCCGTTCAGCATGGGCGAGAATCTCTCCTTCACACTGCCGGTCGTTCTGTTGACTCTCCCGGACCACACGGTCGTGGGGTATGCGGAGTCGACCGCGAGGGGCCACCTGGAACGGTCACGCGCAACGGTTGCGGGATGGGAGAGTGACTACGATCAGCTACTGGTGGAAGCGCTGCCGAAGGCCGCTTCCCAGGAGAAGATCCGCAGGGCCCGAAAGGAACTCCCGTCATGACCGACCACGTAGACCTGTCCAGCGCCTCCTGGGCCAAGTCCTCGTACTCCAACAACGGCGGCGACTGCGTCGAGGTCGCTGCCGGTGTCCCCGGGCTGGCTCCCGTCCGCGACTCGAAGGACCCCGAGGGCCCCGCTCTCGCCTTCCCGGTCGATGCCTGGTCGAGCTTCGTTGCTGCCATCCGCTCCGGCGAGTTCGGCGACGTCTGATTCTTCCGTCCCGAACCGCAGGCCCGGACCGCCGGTTGCGCGGTCCGGGCCCTGCCGGCCGGCCTCGGGATCGGCGAGGGCGACCTGACGGCCGAGCTGTACACGGACGCGGTGGCCGCGGCCCGTACCTGACGGCGGCGCCACGAGGCCACAGGAGCGGCCTCGTGGCGCCGGCACGTACGCGTCCTTCCGGTCAGCCGGTCAGTCGCGGGGGCCCGACAGGAAGGCGGCGGACTTCGGGTCGCCGACGAGGGTGGAGACCGCGCCCTTGACCACGGTCAGGGCGGCGGGCAGCGAGGCGACTGCCGCCGCCTTGATGGCGGTGAAGGACGTCAGGTCGAACTTGTCGGCGAGCAGCAGGCCGAGGAACGCCACCGAGTAGGTGGCGACGGTGCGCTCTACCAGGTCGATGATGAGCTTCCGCATGGTCGGGACTCCTTCGCGTCGGAGCATGCGGCGTCGGGGAGTTGGCGCCTTCGGTGTACACGTTCGACCCGGGCGGTTGTGACGACGGGTCGGTGGAGCAACTCCTCACGCCGGGCGGGCGCTCAGCTCCATCGCGCGCAGCGCCGCCGCCAGCGCCGGTGCGTCGCCGACGTCCAGCGCCGTGTCCGTCAGTTTGATGACGTGTTCGTCGCCGTGCGCCAGCGCCCGCTCGAACACCTCCTCGGGGGTGGGCACGGCACGCGGTGCGTGGACCACCGGCGCGGCCGGCGCGTACATCGCGGTCACGGCCGCCGAGGCCGTCCAGGCCGCCCGCAGGCTCGGCGGCCACAGGGCGTGCGGGAGTGCGGGCAGGGCGCGCAGGACGGCGTTGGGCGCCGTGGCCGCGTGGACCAGCATCGTCTCCTCGCCGTGGCCGTAGGCGGCGTACCGGTGGGTCGCCGCCCGCACCAGTTCGGTGAGCCGGTCGTGCGCCTCCCGGGGCCGTGTCACGGCCCCGGCCCACACCGGCAGGGCCGTGACGCGCTCCAAGCGGGCCGGGAAGCCGCCGTCCCGGGCGGCGATGGCCGGCACCGCGTCGAGGGCGGCGCCCGCACGCTCGGCGCCGGGCAGGGGCGCGAGCGGGGCGAGGGGCCGGTGGCGGGCCGCCCAGTAGCCGAGGCCGTGGGCGAGTTCCGCCAGCCGGGGTGCGGTGGGCGGGCCGGACAGCAGGGTGCGCACCGCGTGGCCCACCCGGATCACCGGGTGCGTCGAGCCGCCGTACAGGCCGGGCAGCAGCCGGGGCCACCACCGGGTGAGCACCTCGCGCCAGGGGCGGTCGGCGACCTCGCGCCCGAAGTAGCCGATCCAGTCGGCGAGGCGGCGCGGATCGCCCAGCGCAGCAGGCCAGTTGGCGTCGGTGACCGGCTCGGCGCGGGCCGGGAAGTCCTCCAGCTTGTGCGCGTACCGGTCGAGCCAGCGGTGCACCGAGCGGGCCTGCCCGTGGGCGGCGAGGGCCTCGACGGCCATCGGCGCGTGGTTGGTGAGCCGCCCGAGCCGCTCGGGCCCCGAGCCGTGCAGCCGCTGGAGCGCTTCGTCCAGAATCCCTGTCGTATCCACGGCGCCGACGGTAGACCCCGGTGCCTGGGCGGCGTAACGGTCCGGAGACGTAGGCCCTGCCCGGGGTCAGGAGGTGGTCTGCGCGGTGCAGGTGCCCAGCAGCTCCCCGGGCTGGATGCTGTTGTCGCCGAACGTGGCGTTCATGACGTTCGCGAACTCCGGCAGCACGCGCATCCGGATGTCGGAGAGCGCCAGGTCGACCCGGGGCGGGACCACGGACTGCACGTCGGGGCTGATCTGCGGCCGGGCCGGGATGTTGTACACGGGCAGGCGGGTGCCCGCCGGGTCGCTGCTGGTCTGCACGACGAACGTGCTGTCGCCGGAGAGGCTGCCCTCCAGGTTCGAGACCTGCACGTAGTGGCCGGCGGCGTCGGTCAGGGTGAATCCCCCCTTGGCCGCCGTCCGGATGTAGACGGAGTTCGCCAGGGTGACGGGGTTGCCGACGGCGGTGAGGTCGATGGTGACCGTGCCGGTGGCGTCCGCGTCCCGGAAGGCCGTGGCGTTGCTGCCGGGGGTGAGGGGTTTGAAGGCGACGCCGTCCTTCGTCCACAGCACCGTGCAGTCGGCGCTGCCGGTGGCCATGTTCAGGGTGACGGGCGCGCCGGCGTAGGCGAAGTGCGCGAGGACGAGGGTGCCGGCCAGGGCCGCGACGGCGACGGCGACGGTCTTCGGGGACATGCGCGGGGACTCCTGATCTTCCGGGTGCTCCCCCTTGGTGCCCCCAGCCTTCCGGGCCCGGTGGCGCCCGGCAACCGCACGACGACCGGAACGGCGACCTCGCCTCGGCCACCCGGGGCACCCGGGGCACCCGGGATACCCGACCCCGAAAGGAATCCGCTGGCCGACAGCCCCGCCCACCGGCACAGTGGGCGCAATGAGGACTCCCGACACCGCCGACGCCGCGTTCACTCCCGGGCTGGAACTGGCCCGCCTGCTCCACGAGGAGGCCGTACGGCCGCTGCTGGCGCGGGAGTTCCCGCACCTGCCGTACGCGGCGGCGCGCGTGGGCGCCGGCTCCGAGGTGCTGTGCTTCGACACCGCGCGCTCCGCCGACCACGACTGGGGCCCGCGCCTGGAGCTGTTCCTCTCCCCCGCCGACGCCGCCCGCCACGGGCCCCGCCTGCGCGAGCTGCTGGCGCACCGCCTGCCCAAGCAGGTGCGCGGCGTGCCCACGCACGTCCGGCGCGGCCCGGACCCGGACGACCCGGTGCGCCACCTGGCGTGGACCGACGGCCCGGTGGACCACCGCGTCGAGGTGCACGACCTGCCGTCCTGGCTGGCCGGGCGGCTGGGCCCGGCGGCCCTCGCCCCGGAGCCGGACGTGCTCGACTGGCTGGCCCTGCCCCAGCAGCGGCTGCTGGAGGTGACCGCCGGGGCGGTGTTCCACGACGGCCCCGGGGAGCTGACCGCCGCGCGCCGGCGCCTGGCCTGGTACCCCGACCAGGTGTGGCGCTACCTGCTCGCCTGCCAGTGGCAGCGCGTCTCCCAGGAGGAGGCGTTCGTCGGCCGCTGCGCGGAGGCCGGCGACGACCTGGGCTCGGCCGTGACCGCCGCCCGCCTGGTCCGCGACCTGATGCGGCTGTGCCTGCTGACGGAGCGCCGCTACGCCCCGTACGGCAAGTGGCTGGGCAGCGCGTTCGCCCGCACCCAGGCCGCCGCCGAACTCGGCCCGCTGCTCCGGGGCGCCCTGGCGGCACGCGAACTCCCGGAGCGGGAACGGTACTTGTGCGAGGCCTACGAGGCGGTGGCCCGCCGGCACAACGCGCTCGGCCTGACCGCGCCCCTGGCCGCGACGCGCCGCCCGTACCACGGCCGCCCCTACCTGGTGCTGCACGCCGAGCGCTTCGCGCGGGCGCTGCTGGCCGGCCTCACGGACGAGCGGCTGCGCGCCCTGCCGCCGGTGGGCGCGGTGGACCAGTGGGCGGACGGCACCGACCTCTTCAACCGGCCGCGGGCCCTGCGCTCCGCGGTGGAAGCGATCGGCGACAGCACCGACACGGTGGGCGGTTGAGTACCGGGACGGATTGCGCGGCCGGGCCCCGACCGGCCAGGGTGTGGGCGCGAACGCGCGCGAGGCGAGAGGACCGCTGCCGGTGAAGAAGCTGCTGAAGGACGTGGCCGAGAGCTCCTTCTAC
Organism: Kitasatospora sp. NPDC056651; assembly: GCF_042792155.1. Classification (NCBI taxonomy): domain Bacteria; kingdom Bacillati; phylum Actinomycetota; class Actinomycetes; order Kitasatosporales; family Streptomycetaceae; genus Kitasatospora; species Kitasatospora sp. NPDC056651. Next base: position 44,211 of record NZ_JBHTWX010000047.1, read on the forward strand.
CTCGTCGGCATGCCGCTGTACCGGCTCGTCGACGGCGCCCGGGGCCTGCGGGCGCTGCGCTGGCCCACCGAGCGGCGCAAGGTCAGGCTGGTCAACTCGCCGCGGGCGCGGGCCGCCCGGGCGGCGGAGCGGGAACGAATCCGGACCCTGGTCGAGGCGATGGGGGCGGTGCCGGGGGTGGAGCACGTGCTGACCCAGGTCCAGGACCTGTCCACCCGCCCGAGCTTCCATGGCCTCGACCACCCCCGGGACACCCTGCTGGTCTGCCGGATCCACGCCCGCGCCTTCTTCGTCGTCCGCGAGGACGTCCTCGACGTCCTGCCCCGGATCGCGGCCGCGGGCCTGGCCGAGTGGCGGGCCGTCGGCCAGGGACCGGACCCGGGCGGCACCCTCGACCACGCGCTGCGCTGGTACCGCGACGGCGGCATCGGCGCCGACGGCTTCCGGATGGACTCCCCCTGCCTGTCCAGCCCCGGCGCCACGCTGCACTGGGAGCGGCCCGGCCTGCCGCCCCGGGAGCCGATGCCGATGACCTCGTACACCAGCCCGCTGTACGTCCGGGAGCAGAGCCCGCCGGACGCGGACCCGGCGCGACTGCTGCGCGAGGCCCGGGCGGACGGGCGGGGCGTGGTCCTGGAGCTGGTCCTCGGCGCGGACTGGGTCGGCTACTGCCAGTACCACAGGGTGGCGCGCGGCGGCTTCCTGGGGCGCGGACGGCTCTGAAGCGGTGCGGCGAGGCGACTCCGAAGCGGTGCGGCGAGGCGGCTCCGAGCAGGGGCGCGGCGCGCCCGGACGGCCGTGCGGCCCGTCCGGGCACCCTCACCCGTTCGGCCGCAGGTCAGCACTGGGGGCGGCGGCCGTGGTTGGCCCCGCGCCTGGCCCTGGCCTTCTTCTTGCGGCGGCGCTTCGACGACATGGCCACTCCTCTCGCAACCGGGACACCCCCGGCCTTCCACCGTTCCACACCCGGGCCCACCCGGCCCGTCGAGAAGCCGCGCCCGGCCCGTCGAAGGGGTGCGTCAGTCGGGGAGGTTCCCGTTGCCGCCCAGGTTCGCGACCATGCGGCGCAGCACGTTGACCGTGGTGACGAACTCGGCGGGGTCGATGCCCTCGTGGGCGCGCTCGGTGATCTCCAGGTTGCGCTCGCGGGCGCGCAGGCGCCCGGCCTCGCCGGCCTCGGTCAGGGTGAAGCCGCCGTCGGTGTCCTCGGTCAGCCAGCCGCGGGCGATCAGGTCGTCGAAGACGGTGTCGTAGGCGGTGCCCTGGTCGTCGTAGGGGGTGAGCCGTTCGGTCAGGGTGGTGCGGGTCCAGCCGCCGGGACGGCCGGCGGCGTGGTTGAGCGTCCACCAGTGCGGCTGGGTGAGGTCTTCGACCGCCAGCCGGCGTCGCAGGCCCTCGACCACCAGGCGGCGGAAGACCTCGCCGGTCCATGCCCCGATGGGCTGGGCGGCGATGACTTCCGGCGCGTACGTCTTGATCGTCACGTTCCCGTGCTCCTTGCGATGCGGTCTTCCGGACGCGACCGACCGTAGGATCTCAAGTCGGCTTGAGGTCAAGGCGGTTCGAAGGTGCGGCCCGGCGGAAAGCGTCAACTCCCTTCTAGGCTGCCCCTCATGAAGACCGCATCGGCGCTCGCCGCCGCCCTCGCCCTGTCCGCGGCCACCGCGCTCGCCGCGGCGGCCCCGGCCGCTCCCGCCGCCCAGTCCTCCGATGCCTCGTCCTCCGCCCAGTCCTCCGCCGATCCGCTGGAGCGCTTCCGCCGCCAGCCGCTCGCCTGGTCCGCCTGCCAGGAGCCGCAGTTGGCCGCCGCCGGCGCCGAGTGCGCGGCGCTGACCGTCCCGCTGGACTACCGCGAGCCGCGGGGGCGCACCCTGTCGCTGGCCGTCTCGCGGATCCGCTCCGCCGACCCCGCCAAGCGCCGCGGCGTCCTCCAGACCAATCCGGGCGGGCCCGGTGAGCGCGGGCTGGACATGCCGGTGGCGCTGCGGGAGCGGCTGGCGCCCGCGGCGGCGGCGGCCTACGACCTGGTCGGCATGGACCCGCGCGGGGTCGGCGCCGGCGGCGGCCTGGACTGCGGCCTCACGCGCGGCACCTGGCTGCGTTCGGCCGGGGCCGGGCGGGCCGGCTTCGACCAGGCCTGGAGCCTGGCCAAGGCCGACGCGGACGCCTGCTGGAGCAAGTACCCGGACCTGCTGCCGCACCTGACCACCCGCAACACCGCCCGGGACGTCGACGTGCTGCGCGCGGCCCTCGGCGAGCAGCGGACGTCGTTCTTCGGGCAGTCCTACGGCGCGCTGCTGGGCGCGGTGTACGCGCAGCTGTTCCCGCAGCGCGTCGACCGGCTGGTGCTGGACAGCGGGCTCGACCCGGCGCGCTACGGCATCGGGCTGTTCCAGGACATGGCCGGCGCCAACGAGCGCGCGCTGGACGGCTTCGCGGCCTGGGCGGCCGCGCGGGACGCCGACTACCGCCTGGGCGCCACCCCGGCGGCGGTGCGGGCGACCGTCGAGGGCCTGGTGCGCCGGGCGGAGGCGGCGCCGATCGCCATCGACGGGTTCCGGCTCGACGGCGCGCTGCTGCCGGTGCTGCTCGCGGTCTTCCAGAGCGACGACCGCGACGACGCCCTCTACGCGGACGCGCTGCGCCGGCTGCTGGACGCCGCCGACGGCAGGCCGGTCCAGGCGGGCGAGGCCCTGCACGAGGCGCTGGCCATGCTCCTGCTGCCGAGCCCGGAGGGCGGCGCCGGCCTCGCGTCCACGGCCGCGGTGCTGTGCGACGACGTGGCGGTGCCGCGCTCGGCGCAGTGGTACCGCGAGGCCGTGGAGCGCTCCCGCGCCGCCGAGCCGGTCTTCGGCCCGGTCTACAACGGCCCCACCCCGTGCGCCTCCTGGCGCGGCGCCCCGCTGGAGGCACCGGTCGAGGTCCGCACCGCCGTCCCGGCCCTCCAGCTCCACGCCACCGGTGACACCCACGCCCCCTACCGGGGCGCCCTCGCCCTGCACGACCGCCTGCCCGGCTCCCGCCTGGTGACCGTGCCGGGGCGCGTCCACACGCTCTACCTCAACGCCTACAGCGCCTGCGCGGACGCGGCCGTGGACGCCTACCTGTCGACGGGGGCGCTGCCGGCCTCCGACACCGTCTGCTGAGGGGCGGGAGCGGGGGCAGGCGCGTGCGGAACGGGCCGCTCAGTCGTGCGAGAAGGAGATCCGCGGCAGTACCCGGTCCAGCAGGCGCGGGGTGTGCCAGGCGGCGCGCCCGGTCAGGCGCAGCAGGACGGGGAGCAGGACGAGCCGTACCAGGGCCGCGTCCAGCAGGACGGCGGTGCCGAGCACGATGCCCATCTCCTTGGGCGGCAGCGGGCCGGACAGGGCGAAGGTGAAGAACACCGCGACCATGACGCCGGCGGCGGCGAAGACGACCCGGCCGGAGTGGGCGAGGGCGCCGGTCATGGCGGCGCGGGGGTCGCCGGTGCGTTCGTAGTGCTCCTTGGCGGAGGCGAGGAGGAAGACGGTGTAGTCCATCGCGATGGCGAAGATCATCGCGAAGAAGAACACCGGTGCCCAGCCGTCCAGGAAGCCCTGGGGGGTGAAGCCGAGCAGGCCGGCGCCGTGGCCGTCCTGGAAGACCAGGCGGGCGACGCCGAAGGCGGCTCCGGTGGACAGCAGGCTGGCGGCGGTGCCGAGGGCGGCGATCAGCGGGGCGCGCAGGGCGGCGAGCAGCAGCAGGAAGCCGAGGACCATGACGACGCCGATGACCAGCGGGGTCTTCTGGGTGAGCAGGTGCTGGAGGTCGAGGTTCTCGACGGCGGCGCCGCCGACCAGGGTGTCGGCGGGCAGTTCGGCGCGCAGGGTGTGGACGGTGCGGGAGAGGTCGGGGCTGGAGGGGTCGACGGTGGGCACGGCCTGGATCATCGACCAGGCGGAGCCGTCGGCGGCGGCCTGGGCGGGCATGGCGGCGGCGATGCCGGGGGTGGTGGCGACCTGGGCGGCGACGTCGGCGGCCCGGTCGGTGGGGGTGAGGATCTGGAGGGTGCCGGGGGCGCCGGGGCCGAAGGCCTGCTGGACGGCGGTGTAGCCGGCGCGGGCGCTGGCGTCCTCGGGCAGGACGGCGATGGAGGGCATCGCGGTGCGCAGTCCGATGACGGGGGCGGCGAGGGCGATCAGGGCGGCGAGGGCGAGGGCGCCGTAGCGCAGCGGGTGCTTCCACAGGCGTTCGCCCCAGGCGGCGAAGCGCGGGGAGGCGGTGGTGTGGGACTTGGCCCAGGGCAGGGAGAGGGCGTCGACGCGGTGGCCGAGCTTGCCGAGGACGGCGGGCAGCAGGGTGAGGGTGGCGGCGAGGACGAAGAGGACGGCGAGCATGATGCCGCCGGCCATGGAGCGGAACGCCGGGGAGGGGACGAGCATCACGGCGGAGAGGCTGACGAGGACGGTGGCGCCGGAGAGCAGGACGGCCTTGCCGGCGGTGTCCATGGTCTCGGCGACGGCGCGTACGGGGTTCGAGCCCCGGTCGGCCCGGTCGGTGCGGCGGGCGGAGCGGAAGCGCACGACGAGGAAGAGCGCGTAGTCGATGCCCAGGGCGAGGGCGAACATCATGGCGAAGTTCATCGCCCAGACGGAGACCGGGAAGAGGTGGCTGATCAGCACGAGGGAGCCGGCGGAGGCCGCGAGGCCGGCCATGGTGAGCAGCAGGGGCAGGCCGGCGGCGACCAGGGAGCCGAAGGCGAGGACGAGGATGGCGAGGGTGACCGGCCAGGACATGAACTCGGACTTCATCATGGCGTCGTGGTTGGCCTTGTTGAAGTCGCTCCACAGGACGGAGGCGCCGGTGGCGTGGACGCCGATGCCGTCGGTGGACAGGGCGTTCAGGGGTTCCTTGAGGTCGTCGGCGGCGCGGACCATGTCGTCGGGCGAGGCGGCGGCGCCGGCGAGCAGGACGGCGGTGCGGCCGTCGGGGCTGATGGTGGCGCCGGGCTGGGGCTGGACGACGGTGGACACGCGCGGGTCGGCGGCGGCGAGGTCGGCGGCCTCGGTGATGACCTGCCGGACGGCGGGGTCGGTGACCGGGCGGTCGGCGGTGACGACGATCTGGATCGCGGAGGAGGCGTTGCCGGCGAAGTGCTGTTCGGCGAGTTCGCGGACCTGGACGGACTGGGAGCCGTCGGCCTGCCAGCCGGCGCCGGAGAGCGCGGTGGTGACCTTGGGGGCGAAGGCGCCGAGGCCGATGACGACGATCAGCCAGCCGATCAGGACGGCCTTGAAGTTCCGGGTGGACCACACCCCGAGGCGGCCGAGCGGCCCGGGTCGGGTGCCGCCGGTGTCCGGCGGGTCGGCGGCGGGCGTACGGGCGGCGGCTGGGGCGGGGCGGTTCACGGACGGCTCCGTTCTCGGTCGGACGGTATGCCCGAAATAATACGGGTGGGGGTATCCGACCTGGGCCAACGCAGCCCTTGCGTGGTTCATTCCACCCCCGCTGCCCCCCCGATCCCCGGCCCCCGGCCCCCGCCCCCCGACCCCCGGCCGCTCCGGGGAGCGGCCCGCCGTCCGGGCCGCTCCCCCGCCGGCCGGGGCCTAGCCGATCACCGCGTCCACCTCGACCTCGACCAGCCACCGCTCGTCGATGAAGCGCGAGACCTCCACGAAGGTGGTGACCGGGCGGATCTGCGCGAAGCGCTCGCCGTGGGCGCGCGCGGCCTCCCGCCACCGGCTCATGTCGGTGAGCATGACGCGGGTGCGCACCACGTCCGCGAGCGTGGCGCCCGCCTCCCGCAGGGCGGCCTCGGCGATGTCCAGGCAGCGGACGGTCTGGGCGTGGACGTCGCCCTGGCCGACCGTCGCGCCGTCCTCGCCGATCGGGGCGGTGCCCGCGACCGCGACGTAGGCGCCCTTGCGCACGGCCCGGGAGAAACCGATCCGCGGCTCCAGGGGCGAGCCGGAACTGACTGTCTGTCGAATGATCTCCATCGCCCCATGGTGCCGCACTAGTGCACCCCCGGGGCCGCCCGCCTGCGCGAACGTCCCCACGCGCCGCGCGGCCCGCCCTCAAGCGCCCCACCGCACTAGTGCACCACTCCCAAGTAACCGCAGGAAGAGGCTTGTTGAGACCGACGCGTACGGCGTACATTCCCCGGCATGGACAACCCCGCCACCGACAACCGCGCCACCGACACCCGCGCCACCGACATCCTCGTCTCCGGCGCCGGCATCGCCGGCCCCGCCCTCGCCCACTGGCTGCGCCGCCACGGCTTCAACCCCGTCGTCGTCGAACGCGCCCGGGGCCCGCGCCCCGGCGGCCAGGCCGTCGACCTGCGCGGCGCCGGGCGCACCGTGGTCGAGCGGATGGGCCTGATGGAACGGGTCCGCGCGCGGTGCGTCGACCAGCGCGGCATCGCCCTGGTCGACCGCGACGGGCGCGCCACCGCCCGGATACCCGTCGACCTGTTCGGCGGCGAGGGCATCGTCTCCGAGGTCGAGATCCTCCGCGGCGACCTCGCCGACCTGCTGCGCGAGGCCACCGACGGCGTCGAGTACCTCTGGGACGACACCGTCACCGCCCTCGACCAGGACGAGGACGGCGTCACCGTCACCTTCGAGAACGCCCCCGCCCGCCGCTTCGCCCTGGTCGTCGGCGCGGACGGACTGCACTCGGCGGTGCGCCGCCTCGCCTTCCCCGCCGGCGGCACCAGCGGCGGCACCAGCGGCAGCGGCAGCGGAGGAACCCACTACCGCCCCCTCGGCGGCTACCACGCCTGGTTCACCGTCCACGACCCCGCCCTCGCCCGCGAGCTCGACGGCTGGTTCCTGATGTACAACGCCCCCGGCGGCCTCGTCGCCGGCGCCCGCCCCGGCCGGCTGCCCGGCGAGGTCAAGGCCTCCCTCGGCCTGCGCTGCCCGCCCCTGGCGTACGAGCGCCACGACACCACCGCCCAGCAGCGCCTGCTCGCCGACCGCTTCGCCGGTGCCGGCTGGTGCACCGACCGGCTGTTGGTCGGGATGCGCACCGCCGGGGACTTCGCCTTCGACTCCTTCGGCCAGATCCACCTCGACCGCTACAGCCGCGGCCGCGTCGTCCTGCTCGGCGACGCCGGCTACAGCCCCAGCCCCCTCACCGGCCTGGGCACCAGCCTCGCCCTGGTCGGCGCCTACCTGCTGGCCGGCGAACTCGCCGCCGCCGCAGGCGACTTCGCTGCCGCCTTCGCTCGCTACGAGGACCTGATGCGCCCCTACGTCGCCCGCGCCCAGGAACTGCCGCCCGGCGGCCTGAACGGCTACGCCCCCGGCAGCGCCCTGGCGATCCGCCTGCGCGCCGCCTCCATGCGCTGGATGGGCCGCTGGCCGCTGCGCCCCGTCCTGGCCGCCCAGTTCGCCAAGGCCGGCGACATCGCCCTGCCCGACTACCCGCTGCCCGCCCGCGCCTGAGACCGAGACCGAGACCAGGTCCGGGTCCGGGTCCGGGCCTGAACCCGGGCCCCGCGGTGGTCAGTTGGTGCGCGGCTGGTTGAAGCGCAGCATGTTGCCCGACGGGTCGCGGAAGGCGCAGTCGCGCACCCCGTACGGCTGGTCCATCGGCTCCTGGAGCACCTCGGCGCCGGCCGCGCGCAGCCGCTCGAAGGTGGCGTCGCAGTCGTCGGTGCGGAAGATGACGCCGCGCAGCAGGCCCTTGGCGAGGAGTTCGGCGGCGGCCCGGCGGTCGTCCTCGGAGGCGTGCGGGTCGGCCAGCGGGGGCTCCAGGACGATCTCCACGCCGGGCTGGTCGGGCGAGCCGACGGTGACCCAGCGCATGCCCTCGAAGCCGACGTCGTTGCGCACCTCGAAGCCGAGGACGTCGCGGTAGAAGGCGAGCGCCCGGTCGTGGTCGTCGACGGCGATGAAGCACTGCGCGAGTTCGATGCTCATGCCGCTCACGCTACCGGCCGGGGCGGTCGAGGCCCCCGGTGTCCCCGGGGCTCCCGGTGTCCGGGCGCCGCACCGGGCGGGTGCGGACCTTGGCGACGCAGGCCGGGATCGCCGCGCCGTCCCGGTGGTCGCGGGCCCGGTAGGCGCTGGGGCTCTCCCCCACCAGCTCGGTGAAGCGGGTGCTGAAGGAGCCCAGCGAGGTGCAGCCCACCGCCATGCACACCTCCGTCACGCTCAGGTCCCCGCGCCGCAGCAGCGCCTTGGCCCGCTCGATCCGGCGGGTCATGAGGTAGCTGTACGGGGTCTCGCCGTACGCGGTGCGGAAGCTGCGCGAGAAGTGGCCGGAGGACATCAGCGCGGTACGGGCCAGCGCCGGCACGTCCAGCGGCTGCGCGTACTCGCGGTCCATCCGGTCCCGGGCCCGGCGCAGCCGGACCAGGTCGTCCAGCGGCAGGCGGGAGGCGCGGTTCACGGGGCTCGTACCAGGAGACACACCGGCCACCGTACCGAGTCGCGCCGACAGCCGGTGTCCCCGCCCGGCGTCCCCCACCCGGCGCAGCCCGCTCGCGCGCCCGCCCGCGCGCCGATCACCCTGGAGCAACGGCCGGACGGCGGAGAGGGCGGCGGGTGGACAGCGACGACACCGCCCCGCGCGCGCCCGGCAACCGGGCGGTGGCCCTCGGTGTGCTGGCCGCCACCGCCGCCGTGCTGCTCGTCCAGGCAGCCAGCGGCACCGGCTCGCGTCTGGTGCTGCTGCTGGTGTTCCTGCCCGCGCTGCTGGCGGGCCTGGGCACCGTCACCCAGACGGTGGCCGTCTCGGCGTGGGTGACCGGTGTGGTCGCGGTCCACTCGTTCCTGGTGCCGCCCGGCGACCTGCCGGCCCGGGTGGGCACCCTGCTGGGCGTGGTCGCCGCCGAGGCTGCGGTGATCGGCCTGTGCGCGCGGCGGGTGCGGCGCGAGCGGCAGCTGTCGCGGCTGCGCCAGAGTGCCGTGGCCCTCCAGCGCCAGCTGCTGCGCCCGCTGCCCGTGGCCACCGCGGACCTGCGCCTGGACGGGCTGTACCGGCCGGTGGAGCAGGACGCCCTGATCGGCGGCGACCTGTACGACGTCGCGGCGACCCCGCACGGCACCCGGGTGCTGGTCGGCGACGTCCAGGGCAAGGGGCTGCCCGCGATCGGGGCGGGCTTCGCGGTGCTGAGCGCCTTTCGGGAGGCGGCGTTCCGGGAGGCGCGGCTGGCGGCCGTCGCCGACGCGCTGGAGGCGGCGGTGGAGCGGCACAACGCCTACGCGGTGCAGAGCGGCGAGCAGGAGCGTTTCGTCACCGCGACCGTGTTGTGCGTGCGCGCCCGCGATGCGGACGGCCGGGACGGGGGCGGCGGGCACGGCGGGCACGGCGGGGACGGCGGGGACGGCGGGGACGGCGGGGACGGCGGGGACGGCGGGGACGGCGGGGACGGCGGGGACGGCGGGGACGGCGGGGACAGGCACGCCACCGAGGTGCGGGCCGTCAACTGCGGTCACCTCGCCCCCTACCTGCTGCACCCCGACGGCCGGGTGGAGCCCGTCGCCCTGGACGCCGGCCTCCCGCTCGGCCTCGCCTCGCTGGCCGCCCCCGCCGGCGCGCCGCGCCCGGTGCGGCGCTTCGCGCTGCCCGGGGACGGGGTGCTGGTGCTGCTCACCGACGGCATCACCGAGGCCCAGGACGCCTCCGGCGCGTTCTACCCCGTCGAACAGGCCCTGGCCGACCTCGCCGCGCTGCCCGCCGAGGCCCTGCCCGAGGCCCTGGACCGGCGGGCCCGGCAGTGGGGCGGCGGGCACAGCCGCGACGACGTCACGGTCCTCGCCCTGCGCCGCGCCCCGGACACCGGCTCCGGCCCCGGGGCCGCCCGGACGCCGCCCGCCCCGTGACCGGCACCGTCCGCTCCGTGACCCTGGGCTGCGGGCTCCACCTGCGGCGATCTAGGGTGCAGACATGATCCCCACACCGATATCCGACTCCGAGCCCGGCCCGGGCGGCGGCCCCGCCGACGGCCCGACACCCGGCCCCACCGGCGGCCCCACGGGCGACTTCCTGACCGACCCCGCCCAGGCACTGCGGGTGATGATGGAGGGCAACGCCCGCTTCGTCTCGGGCAACCCCGAGCACCCCAACCAGGACGCCGGGCGCCGCAAGGCCCTCGCTCCCGCGCAGCGCCCCTTCGCGGTGCTGTTCGGCTGTTCGGACTCCCGGCTGGCCGCCGAGATCATCTTCGACCAGGGCCTGGGCGACCTGTTCGTGGTGCGCACCGCCGGGCACGTCACCGGCGCGGAGGCGCTGGGCAGCATCGAGTACGGGGTGAGCGTGCTGGACTGCCCGCTGGTGGTCGTGCTGGGGCACGACTCCTGCGGCGCGGTGGCGGCGGCGCTGGACTCCCTGGAGGAGGGCCGGCTGCCGGGCGGTTTCGTCCGGGACGTGGTGGAGCGGGTGACCCCGAGCGTGCTGTCCGCCAAGGCCGCGGGCATCGAGGACCGGGACGGCATCGTGGACGAGCACATCCGCCAGACCGTGGACCTGCTGGTGGAGCGCTCCCAGGCGCTGGCCGCCCGGGTCGCCGAGGGGAAGGTCGCGGTGGTGGGCCTGTCCTACCGGCTGCGCGACGGCCAGGCCCGGCTGATCGCCGCCCACGGGCCGGTGGGCTGACCGGCCTCGTGCCGTAACGGGCCGCAGCAGGACCTTGAGCCGTCCTCGGGAACTGTCGGGAACTGTCGGGAGCTGTCGGGAGCTGGATGTCCGATCACCGCCAGCGCCCCCGCCGGGGCGCGGGCAGAGTCGTGACCAGCAACGATTCCCCCTTTTCCCGAGGACGGCAGTTCCCCCGTGCACAAGGTCACTGATCTCAAGGTCCTGTACTTCGGCACCCCGGTGGTGCTGATCGGCTCCCGCAACGAGGACGGCAGTTCCAACCTGATGCCGATGTCCTCGGCGTGGTGGCTGAACCAGTCCTGTGTCCTGGGCCTGGGCGACAGCTCCCAGACCGCCGCCAACCTGCGGCGCGAGGGCGAGTGCGTGCTCAACCTGCCGTCCTCCGCGCAGGTGGACGCCGTGGACGCCCTCGCGCTGCTGACCGCCAACCCCCACGTCCCCGAGTACCGGCAGCGCCAGGGCTACCGGCATGAGCGGCGCAAGTTCGAGGCCGCCGGGCTGACCGAGCTGCCCGGCGAGCTGGTGAAGGCGCCGCGCGCCGCCGAGTGCCCGGTGCAGCTGGAGTGCCGGGTGGAGTCCGCGACGGCGCTGACCGGCAACCGGTGCACCGCCTTCGAGGTGACGGTGGTGCGCGCCCACGTCGAGGAGAGCCTGATCGTGCCCGGCACCGACCACTACGTCGACCCGGTCGGCTGGGACCCGCTGATCATGAAGTTCTGCGAGTTCTTCGGCGACGGGCAGCGGATCGCCCCCTCCCGGCTCGCCGAGGGCTGGCAGATGCCCGGGCGGCTGCCCGCCGCCGTCTGACGGTCGGCGCCACACGGCGGTCGGTGCCACACGGCGGTCGCCGCCGCGCGACGGCCGGCGCTACGCGACGCTCTGCCCGCAGGAGTCGCACACCCGGGTGGCGGGCAGCTCCAGGAAGCAGGACGGGCAGATCGCCGGCGGGCGCGGCACGGCGGTGGCGGCGGCCTTGCGCTCCACCGTGGCGCGCAGGCGCGGGGCCAGGGCGGGCGTGCCGCCGTCGGCGGGCAGGTCGGCGCCGAAGTGCCGGTAGCAGGCCAGGCGGGCGGCGGCGGCGTGCTGCTCGCGGTCCATCTCCGCGGCCACCGGCGGCTGCCCGGCCACCGCCAGCACCTCCTGGTAGGCGGGGCCGACCCGGCCGTCGGTGGCGTGCACCGCCAGGGCCGTCAGCGGCGGGTCGCCGCGCCGGTGGGCCTCCAGGATCACCAGGGACAGCACCTTGCCGATCCAGTGCCGCTGGTTGATCCGGGTCCGCACCCCGGAGGCCTCCTGCACGGCCTCGGCGAGGTCCGCGTAGCTGATCACCGCGTGGTAGCGGCGCGCCACCTCCACCAGGGCGGGGTAGGCCGCTCTGGTCCACACGATGTGCGCCTGGCTGGCGCTGACCGCCGCACCGTCCGACGCCCGCCAGTAGCTGTGCTGCTCAGTCATCCGCCCCGCCCCTGTCTGCTTTGTCTGTGTCCGTCCCCCCGCAGGCCCCCGCCGCAGCGAGGCTACCTGGCCGCCGGGCGGCACCGTCGGGCGGGGCCCGCCTCCGCGAGGTCTTGACTTCAAGGGCTGTTGAAGTTGTCCAATAGGCGCAGACCGCAGCCGTACGGGCATCCGCGGTCGATGCCCCGCCCGTACGGAAAACGTGCCGGGGCCGGGGCCGCCGCCTTCCTGATCGTGCCGGTGGCGGCCCCGGCTCCCGCGCATCCCCAGCCCCGGGCCGGGCACCAGGCGCTCGCGGCCGCCGCCTCCCCCGCCTCGCGCCCCACCCCTCGCCTCGCGCCTCGCCTCGCGCCTCGCCTCGCCTCCGCCGCACGGGCGGGTGCGCTACCGTGGGCGGCGAAAGGCCCCCGACCACCTTCCCTGGTCGGGGGCCTTCGTGTTTGGGCGGGGCCTAGATCCCCTCGCGGGGCACCCGCCCGGCGCCTCGGCAGGGTCGCCCCTACTTCACCGCCGCGATCACCGTCCCGACCACCGTCGCCAGAGCCGCGATCACCGCGGCATTGCGCCGCAGCCACCGCCCCATCTTCTCCGACGCCCGCACCCGGACCGGCTCGTCGTCTTCCACTTCGGTCTCCTCTCACCACCGCACGTCGCCCGGGCCGGCCGACCCGGGCCAGGGTTGCGAGGAGGGAGAGACACACCGCCGCGAGGACGACGGGCAGCAATCTACCCCAATCCCCACAGCACAGTTGACGCATCGTCAACCCGCCGGACGGGCCTCCGGCTCCACGGTGATCAGCGGGTGGAAGTGGGCGATCTCGCCCCGGGGGTCGGGGCGGTCGAGAGCTGGGTCCAACTTGTCGGGGTGCGTTGGCCTTTGGTGTCGTTCCGGTGGACGTACGTGTTCGCGGCGGACGGGCGGGTGCTGACCTCGGATTCGACGCTGCGCTTCCGGGAGCGGGAGGAGGTCGAACGGGACCTGGCCGTCTGCGGGTTCGTGGTGGAGGAGGTCCGCGACGCGCCCGACCGGCCGGGGCGGGAGTTCGTCTTCGTGGCCCGCCGCCCGTGACTTCCCGTAGCGCGGGGGGAAGATTGCGGGGCCCGGCGACGCCGCGGCGGGGGGGGGGTCGGTGGCCTCCTGGGGGGCGGCGGGGGGGGCCCGCCCCCCCCCCCGCGGGGGGGGGGGGGTGTCTGACCCGGGCGCCCCCCCCCCGTGCCCCCCCCCCCCCCCCCCCCCCCGGGGCCCCCCCCCCCCCCCCCCCCGGGGAGGGTGTGTCAGGGCCGCAGGGTCTGGCCCTGGGCGGGGCCTTCGACGGCGGCGAGGTAGGTGCGGGCCACGGTGGCGGCGGGCGTGCCGTCGGCGGGGTCCAGGCCGAGGCGCTGGAGGGTCTCGGTGATCCAGCCCGGGCTGACGACGTTGATGCGCAGGCCGCGGGGCAGTTCGGCGGCGGCGTTGCGGACGAAGCCCTCCAGAGCGGCGTTGACGAGGGCACCCAGCGAGCCGTCGGCCAGCGGGGCGGCGAAGGTGCCGCCGGTGAGGGTGATGGAGCCGCCGTCGCGCAGGTGGTGCAACGCCCTTCGAGCAAGAGCGACTTGGCCCAGCAGCTTGCCCTGGAGGCCGGCGAGGAATTCCCCGTCGGTCACCGAGGCGAGGTCGACCAGCGGTCCGGAGGCGGCGCAGCAGACGACGGCGTCGAGGTCGGGCAGGGTGGCGAAGAGGGCGTCCAGGGAGGCGGGGTCCTCCAGGTCGACGGTCAGTGGGCCGCTGCGCGAGGCCCGCAGGACCTGGTGGGAGGCGGCTTCCAGGGTGTCGGCGACGGCGCTTCCGAGGGTTCCGGTGGCTCCGATGACGAGGATCTTCATGCGGTCGATCATCGCATCGGCGGAGGCGCATGCGATCACCCTCAACGCGCCTCAGGTGCGGGTGGTTTGGGTGCGGCAGTGGGTGAGGGCGTAGCGGATGCGGGGGTCGGGGTTGGGGGTGGCGGTGAGGAGTTCGCCGGCGGTGGTGAGGGTGGTCCAGTAGGTGGTGGGGTTTCCGGTGCGGGGCAGGGGGTGGGTGGCGGCGAGGGAGAGGTAGGCGGCGGTGAGGTTGCCGGTGGTGAACCAGCGCTGGAGGCCGTGGTGGTGGCCGGGGCGGATGCCGCCCATGGCGTCGATGGCCGTCAGGAAGTGGGCGACGACGGTGCGCTCGGTGGGGGTGAGCTGCTTGGGGACGTCGAAGACGCCGAGGGCTTCGAGGACTTCGCCGGTGTCGGATTCCGCGTTGGGGCGGGGGTCTGTGAGCAGAGCATCGCATTCGGCGAGGCGGCGGGTCGTCTCGGCCTGTGGGATGTCGAGGGCGAGGCAGACGGCCTGGGCGCAGGGCAGGGGCTGGTGGCCGAGGCGGGCCAGGAGCGCGTAGGTCGCGGCGGGGGTGGCGCCACGCGAGAGGGTGTGCCGGGCGAGGGTGGCGAGGTGCATGGGTAGGGTTTCGGCTTTCAGGCGGTGACGAGGACGGGGGTGGGGCGGGCGCGATGAGCGCCCAGACGAACTTGCCGGGACTGTCGGGGTGGGGGCAGCAGCCCCAGCGCTCGGCGAGTTCGTTGACGAGGAACAGGCCGCGCCCGCACTCGTCGTCCGGAGCGGCGGTGCGGAGGGCGGGGAGGCCGCTCCCGGTGTCGTGGACTTCGAGGCGCAGGCGGGAGTTGACGAGCGCGAAGCGGATCTCGATGGGCTGGTCGTCGGGCTCGTCGGAGTACTGGACGGCGTTGGCGAAGAGCTCGCAGAGAAGGAGTTCGGCGGTGTCGGCGTAGCGCTCGCCGGCGGGCAGTCCGGAGAGGTAGGCGCGGAGCATGTAGCGGGCCAGGGGCGCGGATTCGACACACGAGTCGAGGCACGCGACGAACATGCGGGGGCGACGGGTGGTGAGCATAGAGAACCTCGGAAGAGCAGAGAAGGAACGCAACGTCGCGCTGTACGTGTCTCATGTGTGGCGTCACTCGGCGACCTGGCATCAAGGGCTTGATCAGATACGGCGAGAACCCTCCGTACTGAGCTGGCGGTCTACGGATATGTACCAGCTGCCCTTACAGACGCCGAGTTCGATCACGGTGCCGTCCAACGGTGGGGCCCGGACAGACCTGGTGGGCGCATGGGCGTGGCCGACCGAAACCAACTCGCGATGCTCGACGCCGCGGTGGATGCATGCGCAGCAGTCTTTTTGGACGCACATAAAAAGCTTTGGCATCGAGGGGAGCGTAGGCAGCATCTCAGCCTCCACGTCATCTCCGAGCAGGAAGCCCCTGGTCGTGACGAGAGGATCGATCGCACCGGCAGCTTCCGGCAATGGCGGCCCCACCGTGATTTCACGGTGGGGCCGCCACAGGCCGACGACCATTCACCACGGCGTGACGAAAGCGACTCCGGGTTCTGAAGTGATGGCCTAGCGTGGAACAACAACCCTCTGCTGGACGGAGCCAAGATGCCCCGCGCCGCCGACCCGCGGACTGCCGCTGCCCGACTTGCCGCCACCGCTGATGCCTCCGGCTGGACGCCCTGGCAGCTCTCTAGCGCAATCGCGCGCGAATGCGCCGTGAGCCTGCTCCAGGCTGCACGCCTCAGCCGTGGATGGTCCCTGCGACAGGCAGCCGACGAGCTCGCCCAGCTGGGCCACCGCGTCACCGTGCAGCAGCTCTCGGCCTGGGAGCAGAGCACCACGAGGCCATCTGTCGAGCGTCTTGACGCACTGTGCCGCCTCCACCAGACCAGGCCCGACCGTCTGGGCTACGGCACCGACTACACCCCTATGGAGAACCAAGCGGCCCCCGAGTACACCACCCCGAACACCAATACCGAGGTCCCTATGGACCCGGTGCAGGCCGGGGCGTTGACTACCCGGCACGCGATACTGCGTGGACTCCTCAGTCAGGTGGGCCTCAGCCTGTCCGCTCCGGTGTTGTCCGCCCTTATGAGTGCCCGCCAGGACGGAGTTGCCGTCTTCACCACGAACGTCGCCGACACCACTGTGGATCAGTGGGAGAGCACCGCTGCCGAGTATGGCCATGCGTATCAACACACTCCGCCAGCCCGGCTTCTCGGCGATGCCGTATTGGATTTCCTCGACGTCCGGCAGCTCCTCAGCCACCGACAGTCGGCCGACCATCGCGCCCGTCTCTGCCATGTCGCTGCCCGACTCGCTGCCACCGCAGGCATCGCCCTAGATGAATGAGTCCGATTGATGGGCTGGCCGCGACCATGACGAAGGGTGCCCGTTGGTTGGTTTGTGAAGACGAACCTGGACACCCTTCTGAC